>JAQWJX010000119.1:0-6388 GCA_029248145.1 Schleiferiaceae bacterium
AGGGGAACTTCACGACGCAATGATGCCGCTAGGAGCCAACTTAGTTTTGGATACAGTTCAATCTATTTTTAAGGGACAATGTACACTTCAACCCCAAAGCAGTGAACTGGCCACACACGCTCCAAAATTAAATAAGGAAAACTGCCGTTTAGACTTCACCAAATCCCCAAATCAAATTATCAGTCAAATTAGAGGTTTGAGTCCATTTCCAGGTGCCTATTTTGGCGATTACAAATTTATAAATGCGGCATTATGTACAGCCGTAACAACTAGTAGTAATCCTATATTATATCGATTAAAGGGCGGTTTGTTCCTTAAATATTCCAAAGGAACCATCGAAATCACATCAATTAAAGCTGCTGGAAAGCGCCAAATGTCGGGTAAAGACTTTGCGAACGGTATGAAAACGGATGAATTACGGCTTAATTAGTGAGTATTTAATCTTAGTTTTTGGTGAAATGTGAATAATTTTACTTAGTTATTAACTTTTTTTAGCTGAAGGCCCGAAAACACTTGCATAGAAGCAATTTTCATCTATATTTGAGAAGCATTCGTTAAAATGATTAATAATTAAAACTTTTTGCAATGAACAAAGCACAATTGATCGACGCAATGGCAGCAGACGCTGGCATCTCTAAAGCACAAGCTAAAGCGGCTTTAGACTCATTTACTGGTAACGTAGGTTCAACACTAGCAGGTGGTGGCCGTATCTCTTTAGTAGGTTTCGGTTCTTTCTCTGTTTCTGAGCGTGCAGCTCGTGATGGTCGTAACCCACAAACTGGTGCAGTTATCAAAATCGCTGCTAAGAAAGTAGCTAAGTTTAAAGCTGGCGCTGACCTAAACGGTAAGCTCTAATCTTAAGACTTATACCTTATCAAAATGCCTTCCTATGGAAGGCATTTTTTTTTACCCATATGCTATGGCTGTAACCGTTTGGTAACCCATTCTCCGCCTTCAATCGTATAGATTATCCGATCGTGGAGCCTACCAGACCTACCCTGCCAAAACTCAAAAGTTTCGGGAGAAATTAAGAATCCACCCCAAGCTTCAGGTTTAGGGACGGTACTTCCCTCTGGAAAATGTTGCTGAAATGTATTGAACTTATCTTCTAGGGCGTTCCTATCCTCTATAGGCTTGCTTTGTTCGGACGCTGCTGCACCTATTTGACTGAGATAGGGTCTTGTCTTAAAATATTTCTCATTCTCTTGCTCATCGAGTTTACGTACCGTTCCTGTAATACGTATTTGTCGCTCTTGTTCGCGCCAAAAGAAAAGTGAACTGACATTTGGATTGTCAATAAGTTGTTGCCCCTTGTTTGACGCATAATTCGTGTAGAATACGAAACCATTTTCACGCACTTCTTTCAACAATACGATTCTGTTTTGGGGTATTTTGTTACCATCAACAGTGGCAATCGCCATTGCATTGGCATCTTTTACTCCTAAAAGTTGATAACTCTCAAACCAATCTTTAAATTGATGAATAGGGTTTTTCTTTAGATTCGCTTCAAGCAATGAATCGAACTTATAATCTTCACGAATGTTATGTAAATCCATGTTGCTAAATTAGTGTAATGCAAAACAAAAACCGTCCACAAAAAGGCGTACTCTTAATTTCTAAACCGCTTATCGGTGATGGCTTTTTTGAGCAATCGGTTGTATACTTAACAACTCACGATAAAGACGGTTCGCTCGGCTTCACGCTCAATAAGAACTCTTCCCTCCTCGCACAAGACTTTATGAATCATCTTCCTGGTGAAGACCCTATTTATTACGGTGGACCTGTAGAGCAAGATGCTCTGTTTTATTTGCATACAATGGATACACTTAACGGCGCAATTCACGCCGGTAATGGCCTATATTTAGGTGGAGACTATACTGTTTTACAAGATGCCATTAAGACCGCTCGAGAATTGAATCTTGAAGCAGTACGATGTAAGTTTTTCTTAGGTTATAGTGGCTGGGCAGCGGGTCAACTTGAGGAAGAAATTGGTCAAGGGACTTGGATTGTACGAAAACCGCCCTTTGAAATAGATCCACTAGAGCTTACTAGTGAAGCATGGCGGACATACATGAAGACCCTAGGAGGCGAATTCGCACTATGGGCAAATGCCCCGGAAGATCCTTGGATGAATTAAAGTGCGCCTAAGACATTGAGCTTACGGTTGATCATATCGATCATCTCCTTCGCTTTCTCTGTGCCAAAAGTCTTTTTACGGTACTGCTCAACCCACTGAATACCGCGAATTGTATTTGTAATCCAAACCTCATCCGCCTTTTGCAAGTCAAATGGATTGATTGAGGCCTCTTGCACTTCGAGCCCTATGTCTTTCGCCCAGTCGAGTACATTCTTTCTAAAAACACCTCGTAAAGCGCCATCTTCAAGGGGAGCTGTTCGTAACAGGTTTCCTTGTACAAGAAATACATTTCCGTAATTCGCCTCGACCAATTGTTTTGCATCATTGACCAGAAGAACCGCATCAAATTGATTCTCGTGAGCATAAATGCTTCCTAATACGTAGGGCAAGGCATTGCTACTTTTTAAGGTAGATAGTAACCCTGGTTGTATGTAATGATCTTTAAAGAGTTCTACTTTCAAACCTACCTTATTCAAAATATAATCCTTCGTCTCAAGCGGGTCCAACTCCATCCACCAATCTATTGCGTTCGTATTAGGTGTGTAAGTACCGCCGCCGCCACGAACAATCTGTAATCGCAAGCGACCGTTTTCAAAACCACGCTCTTCAGCAAGTCTCAATGATTGTTCCACAATAAATTCGGGAGTAAACTCCATAGGGATGGTCATACGCAGAATACGCATACTTGCCATCAATCGGAAATAGTGATCCTCAATGAAGAGTAATTTACCCTCACGCATCCTGATGGTCTCGAATACACCATCGCCATAACGTGCTCCACGAGCTATAGTCGTACTAGGTAGTTTCTCGAATTCTTGAAGTTCCGTATTGAAATTAATCATTTCGTTTTTCCTTTAACGTTGGCAAATCTATGGCAAAAAAAAGTCCCCATACGATCGTATGAGGACTCTATTAACATTAAGCGCGATCGTTTAGTTTACAACGATACGTTTGACTTGGACACCATTTTCGGTTTCTATTTGCACCAAATAGATCCCATTATTCCAATTCGATACATCAATGCTTAAACTGTTGCCAGTTGCATCCGAAGCGTACACTACTCTACCAGTAATGTCGAAAGCCTGTACACTTGTAAACGTGCTGCCATTTGTGCCTTTAATAGCTACTACATCAGACGCTGGATTTGGATAAACCTTGAACGATTGCGCCGTTTCAACAATACCTGCCGGTACCCCTTCTGCTTGAAGCACTGTGGCCATTCTAGGTATTATAAATGACATTACCGTATCCATCCAAGCCAGTGAAGTACTCTTCACATTTGGATTAGCATCAGTTGCGGTTATATTAGGATCATTTGGATCGTACCAATTCCAAGGAGAAGTATGTACAATCCATGGAGTTGCTGCTTGGGCCGGTGGAATTTCAACAGTATATAGACACTCCTCACCTGTTGGGTTCGTGGCTTGTTGGTCTACCCAAACTGCATCAGTATAGTTTTCGTCTAAGAAAATGTCATTATTCCCGAATGCGTTGGCCGCTTTAATAGCGCCGTATGATCCAGTAACGCTCACTACTGCAAAGAATTGTGCCCCGATTGGTACGTAAACCATACCTGTATCATAAGGCGCAAAGAAATCGAACTTACTATGGACACTCAACATCGGAACATCACCTTGTTCCAACCAAGCACCGTCTCCCAAAGCACCACCCATATTGATAGTCATTAGGATATCATCAGGCATACCCGGGTGATTTATGTAGTTCCTACCCGGAGAGCTATAGTCCATCGTTGGTAAGCCTAATGTATTCTGACCCGTGACCACTACCTCTGCACCAAAGCCGTCGATATCACCGACGATAGACGTATCGACATAGGGATCACCAGGAAGTACAGGCTGACCAAAGATGCCGGTCGAATCCTGATACTTAAATTTGTTCGGCCCTACGACTTCTGAATGTTTGTCTATAGTCGCATAAGCAAATGTTAAGTAACCACCTGAACCTTGTCCTACCATAATGGTATTACTTGCGTTAATTCCGTACGGGTTACCTGCACCCATTTGGGTTAGGTTCAAATAGCGTACAAGCGCTTTTGCGTCCTGGATAGAATAGTAGACCGCTTGTAAGTTACTACCACGACGTACATCTAGATTGGTACTATTTGCCAACCAACCTAAACGGTATGAAGCTGCAATACTCAGATATCCCATTTTCGCGAAACGATGACACATCTCGACAACAGCGCTGTCTTGACGTGTACCTAACGGCGAGCCGTTTATTCCTTTCGGAAGGAATGATCCTGTGTGCCAAACAATAACTACTTGTCGGTTGGTCGTCGTATCTACTGCTGGGGATGGCATATAGAAGTCGGCTTGCAACGGTTGTAGATTTGTTCCACCCAAAAGTGCAGAATCCACGTAGGGATTGAAATTAACACCGTAACTCACATCGGACATTACGGCGATTTCACTGTCATTGTATATCTCCGTAGTATAGCGTTGTGCAAATACACTGGATGATACGAGCAACGAGCAGATTAAAAATGTAATCTTTTTCATAGGCATGTTCTTTTTGAGAGATTAATTAATTTGAATACTTAGGTAGGCCAACCTCCCAACTAAAGGCCCCCCAAATACTTGATATACTTTATTATTCAGGACATTACTCGCTCCTAACTTATAAGTAATGGTGCGTTTATTGTCGGATTTTTCTTTGATTCGTGTCAATGAAATCTGCGCATCACAAAGACCGTAAGACGGTATGGAACCGGTGAATTGTGGCGATCCTTCAAATACGAAACCTTGTACCCATTTATAATTTACACCAGCACCGATCAGTTTTGAATCGTCGTTCTTCCATGGATAATTTCGAATATTCCATCCTAGGTTGAACTTGTGCTCTGGTGTATTGAACGCTGGAACAATAGGATCTGTAACCGCAGAAGTAAGTTTATTCCAACTGTAGTTACCAGTTAGCGTCTGGTAGTCCCCGACAAAAGTATTCATACCAATGCTAAAACCTTGTGTAGTCACTTGTTCGGTCGCATTTGCAGCCACACGGTAAACCTGTAATGACTTTAATCGGTCAATAGCCGTAGTACCCTCCTCTATTTCAGCTCCGATAATGTACCCAATGAAATCATCATAAAGACTGTAGTAGTAATTCGCATCTACAAAAACACGAGTCCCAATAGTGGCTCGGTAACCCGCCTCAGCTGTTTTTACCTTTTCGGGCCGTATGGCATCTACATTGAAATAGCCAAAATCATGCGAAAGTCTCTCATTAGCTGGTTTACCCAAATAATCTGCGATATTATCTATTGTAACCAAAGAATCAAAGCCGTCTAGATTACCAAGAAGTACTGCTCTACCGACATTGTAATTTAAATACTGATCTGCCAATGTAGGATTTCGAATGGCACTCGAGAAACTTAAGCGGAACGTTTGATTCTCAGTCGCTTTATACACCGAAGAAACTGCTGGAGAAACCAAAGCTCTAAAATTCTGATTCTTATCTACCCTCCCGGTCGCACTTAATTTGAGTCGCTCATCCACAAAGGATTGTTCCCATCCACCATAAATACCAGCTTCTCTATTGGTAATTATAGTACCCGCTGTATCGGAAAATATGGTTCCTGCAGACTTTGGAGTGTACAAACGAAAATTCCCACCTACTCTCAATACTGCCCCATTGTCGTAGGTAAAGGTGCGCTCAGCCTGAGTATGGTACAATGCCGATTTATCATAAAAACGGCTACCACCTTCTGTGAATAAGGTAGATGTGATGTGGTTTTTCAAATTGTTAAATTCTGATGTGCCGGGTATTAGTTGATTTGCGAAACTTTGAAGTTCCTCCATGGTTACAGCACCTAATGCGTCAGATGCAGTAGCTATTGAAACTTGATTCCGGTTGTCTGTGTGTAGTTGATTAAAAAAATCTAGGTTAGTTGCGATCAGTGAATCCATTATAGACTGATACTGACTCATAGGAAGACTGTTTGCCGGTGCTCCGGGCATGGCGCGAACTTGTGGCCTATTAAATATATTCCAAAGGCCCATGTAATACAGATTGAAGGATTGATTCGATACTACACTGTCTTGCATTCTTAACGCTGTAAAGTAGGCGTCGTAACTATTACCCGCATCTTCATGAGTGGAATACGCTCGCCAAAACCACTTGTCCTTCTTTTGTAGTTCTACTCTATTCTGAAGGAATAATATGTCTTTGAGACTATATCTATTATCTCCTTGATATACGGTGGTACCCGAACCGAAATTGACCGCATAAATC
>JAQWJX010000133.1:0-3164 GCA_029248145.1 Schleiferiaceae bacterium
AGCACTATAGATGGCAGTCTTCCTACCTCCAGACTTTTACGTAAGGCGCCATTTTGACCTACTAAATGGTCTTGGCCTAGATATTGGTCTAAGGTCTGTGGTCGGAGCTGTTCTGCAAGCGGTTTCATTACTCGAAAGTAACTATCTTTTCGCTATGTCAGGTTGGTCAAAATATGGAATTCACAAAGGGCTGTTTTTATGGCCGAGCATCTGGGTTGCAGTAACCGTATTTAGTTTTGGTTTAGAACACGCCCTTAATGCCAATTTCGCTGCGCTCGGTCTCTATCCTGGTCAACTTTCAGGTGCGTGGCATATTCTTACGTTTCCGCTGGTACACGGTGATTTTAACCACTTATTCTCTAACACTATCAGTCTGTTTTTCGTAGGCACATTACTGCGTTATTCTTTTCCTAAAATATTTGATCGCGTTTGGATGCTTGCTTTTCTTTTACCAGGTATAGGACTTTGGTTTATCGGAAGACCTAATTTTCATATCGGTGCAAGTGCTTGGCTTTATGCGCTGGTGAGTTTTATATTTTTTAGTGGCATTCTTCGGTTCCACGTTAAACTGCTTGCACAAAGCATGTTAATGGTATTTCTCTACGGTTCATTTGTTTGGGGGGTATTACCGCACGATCCCACCATCAGTTGGGAAGGACACCTTAGCGGAGCTATAGCTGGACTCATCTTAGCACTCTACTATCGTCAGATTGAACCTATTGAGGAGTTACGTGATGATCCCATTCAACACGAGGAGGTCGCCTGGGAGGACTGGAAAGTTCCAATGGATAGGGAAGTAGACTTTGAAGAAGTTAAAGGTGTGCAGCATAGACCATCGAAACCGCAGTCAACGCAGCAGTTTCGGTACGAAGACGGCTCTGCCCCAGATGAATGGGTGTAAAACCCGCTTGCTGGGCAGATTGAACTTCAGCCGGCGTGAAATCACCTTCAGGTCCGATAAGAACAATCAAGGATTCTGATGGAGCAATTTCTGTGAAAGCCGTTCGTTCAGTATCCTCGCAATGGGCGATACAACGGGTACCTTCTAAATTCCCTGCAACAAAGTCTTCAAACGAAGTTAGAGGATCGATTATAGGAAGACGCCCTTTCAAACTTTGTTTAGTAGCGCTTAATGCTACCTTGAATAAGCGTTCGTCTTTGATAACCTTCCGTTCACTGCGATCACAACGTAGTGGAATTATGCGCGACACGCCTAATTCGATTGACTTTTCAATAAGCCATTCGAATCGATCCATGTTTTTTGTAGGCGCGACGGCAATAGTAAGGTCATAGGGAACGTCGCCCCATTGCTTCTCCTTAAGCGTATAAGATCCTTCTACCTCACGTTTCGAAGCGATTTCAATAGTTCCAGAATATAAATTTCCGTCCCCCGTGATGAAGTGTATAGTATCACCTGCATTCTTTCTAAGAGCTCGCACGCAATGATTGATTTCACTTTCGTGTAACTTAAATCGATCCTGGTTTATTTGTCCATAAAAGAGCTGCATCAAAATGCTATTTTAGCCTCAGCACTCGTACTTAATGGTGCATTTACACCATCTAGAAATTGAAAATAACCAGCGATTCCAATCATCGCAGCGTTATCCGTAGTGTATTGAAAAGGAGGGAGATAGATGGAAATTTTTGATTGTGCTCCCCATTGATTTAAGGCCGCTCTTAATCCGCTATTTGCACTAACGCCACCTGCAATTGCGACATTCTTAATGCCCGTAGATTTCTGAGCAGCTTTTACCTTTTTCATCAAGACTTTTATAAGTGCCGCCTGATAACTAGCACAGATATCGTTCAAATGATCCTTGATAAAACTAGGATTGGCCTTCATTTCTTTCTGCAAGGAATAAAGAAAGCTGGTTTTCATACCCGAAAAACTAAAGTTATAATCCGGTAAGTTACTTTCATTAAAAGACATGAAAGTTGAATCACCTGTAGCGCTTAATTGGTCAATATGTGGGCCGCCAGGGTAAGGCAGTCCCAGGATTTTAGCAGCCTTATCGAATGCCTCGCCAACCGCATCATCAATAGTCTTACCCAACACAGTCATTGCGCTAGGCGAACGTACCTCTATAAGTTGCGTATGCCCTCCGCTCACAGTTAAACAGAGATAGGGGAATCCAATGGGTTTTGGATGTGCGTCGTCTATTAGATGCGCTAAAACATGCGCATGCATGTGGTGGACCGGTATGAGTGGAACGTCCAATGCCAATGCCATACTCTTTGCGAAGGAAGTGCCAACAAGTAAACTACCTAAAAGTCCGGGACCGTTAGTAAAAGCTATGGCGTCCAGTTCTTGAGGACTGATATTTGCTACCTTTAACGCACGATCAATGACCGGCACGATATTCTGTTGGTGTGCCCTAGAAGCTAATTCAGGAACCACTCCTCCGAAAGATTCATGCACTGCTTGAGAGGCCACCTCATTAGACAATACTTTAGTGCCTAAAAGGATTGAAGCACTCGTATCGTCGCAAGAACTTTCGATCGCTAATATGTAAGGTGCGTTTTGCATGAATGAGTCAAAAATACAGCAAAGATCACGTGCACTGGGTAAAAATATCCGGTTAGGCCTTCTGCTGTTTCTACTGTTGATAGTTTTTCCTGCAATTCTGCTGTTAAATTCTCTAAGCGTTCAACGAAGTCTTTGGCGAAGTTTTGTGGAACCTCGACTTGCTGACATTGGCATAATCTCTGATTTTCAAGGGTTTAAATATGATTTTCCAAATTCTATTGAATTTAATCCGCTACTATTCTACACAGAAGAAGACACCCTTCTTACCAGTGAAAAAATAGAATTCGCTGAACTTTCGTTTTCAAAGGGATGGCGGCTTACCACCCTCGAGTTATTAGGTTTACAAATCGACGTTCTTGCTGTACAATCGTTTATTAGTAAACAAGAAGCTGCAGAATCATCTCAAGATTTTAGATTTTTCGTAAGTGAGTTACGAGTGCCGAGTCTAAAGTTGATAGGAGATACACTTTTATCTGAATTTCAATTGAATTGTGGAGGTTTACAATATGATGGAAAACTTACTGTTGACAGTATTGACTTAAAAGCGCAGTGGGATACGATACCCTTCCTATTTAGTGGGCAGCAGATAGGTTATGGTGAAGCTTTTATGAGCGGCTTATTTAAGCTTGATGTATTG
>JAQWJX010000150.1:0-20700 GCA_029248145.1 Schleiferiaceae bacterium
ACCAGTTTTCCATCAAGCGCACCTGTATTCATATTCGACAACACCTCTTTAACAAAGGCGCTTGGAACGGCGAAGATGACAATATCACAACCTGCTATAGCGGAATTAATATCCGTAAAGATCTCTACACTTCCTTTATCAAACGCTACCGAAGAGAGGTAACGTGGATTATGGTGATACTCCCGAATATGTGCCGCTCTCTCTTCATTATGCATCCACCAGTGGCAAAGACCTGTGTTCTCACTTACCATTTTTACTACGGCAGTCCCAAAAGAGCCCCCACCTATAACCGCTACTTTCGGGTATATTTCAGATTGAACTTCCATTAGAATGTAATTTCCGATTCAATAACGTCGCCATCTCTCGAATAGCTGATAGAAGTCGTGTCACCCTTCTTAAACGCACCTAATGCTGTCATGTAGGCATAAATATCGTCGATAGTAATATCGCCAATCTGAAGGATGATGTCTCCCGCCTCTAAGCCTGCATTTGCACCAGGACGGCCTTCTGTTGCACCGTCTATTCTGAGTCCGGGACCACCGAAGAGGTAGTCGGGTATTACTCCCAAAGTCACAGAGAAGTTGGGCGTAGTCTTTTGTTCGGAGGATGTTGTTCGCTGAAAGCTCAAACCTTCATAGTTCGCTGAACGCGCAGTAATGGTGTACACCAAAGAAGCAAGTTTTGCCATGCCTTTATAATTGATCTTATCGGCGTCATCCGTGGGCTTATGGTAGTCATTGTGGGTCCCCGTGAAGAGGTGCAAGACGGGAATATCCTTATAATAAAAAGAGGTCTGATCTGAGGGGCCTACGCCCGCTGGATCTTTCTTAATGTCCAGTCCATGCACCCGGGTATCTAGAATTTCATTCCATTCCACAGCAGTTCCTGTTCCGGAAAGTTGAAGACGGTTATCGCGTAATCTGCCCACCATATCACTATTAATCATGTATTCAATCCCCCTTAGAGGAAAGGTCGGATGGTTTGTCCAATATTTTGATCCGATCAAGCCCAATTCCTCAGCGCTATAGAATTGTATCAAATAATTATAATTCGTGTCTTTACGTAGAGCATAATAGCGCATTACCTCCAATAGAAGGGCTGTTCCGGAACCGTTATCGTCTGCGCCATTGTGAATGGCAGCGGGGCCTTTATACAAACTATTTTCGCCGCCCATTCCAAGGTGATCGTAATGTGCTCCAAGCACTACGGTTTTGCGCTTGTTGTTGTGGATGTATCCAACCACGTTGTAACCATCGCTATAGCGTTCAGACATCATCACCGACATGGCTACTTTCTGTGTGCGTTTCATAAGTTTCCCTGCCCATTTTTCGTTTCTCACGAAGAATACGGGTACTGAAGAAGCGTTGATACTTTTAAAGAATTCTCGCGTGTCCGAGGCTGTAGCTTCCGGATTGATAAGCAACACACCTGTGGCACCTTTTTCCACGAGATTAGCCACACGTTCGTTCAAACTGTGGTACGCTGTATAAGCGCTATGTGGGTGGATGCCGTCGGGCGAACTCACGTTCATCACGGCAATTTTACCCGCCACATCGATCTTCGCAAAATCATCGTAAGTGCCATCTTCTGTCGTGATACCATAGCCGACATAAACCGTTTTTCCGTCTACAAGACCCGTCGTAGCACTTATGGAAACCGGATAGAAATCTTCGTGACCCTCTAAATGCGTTTTGCCTATCCATAGTTTAGTTGCGTCATAGTTTACCTCAGCATATTCTGGAACGGGAAACCTCTGGAAATATCCGTTTTCACCCATAGGTTCAATCCCATATTCAAACATTTTTCCCGCTATATAATCGCGAGCAACGTCTGCTTCAGGTGTACCAGGCTTGCGTCCTTTTAGCGCGTCTGAAGACAAGAAAAACAAATCATGCTCTATACGCTTTACAGCGGTCAGATCAATAGGGATTTCTTGCGCGTATACGTTAGCGGGAAGCACAGTCGTTAAAAGTAGAGCTAGGGTAAAGAACTTGTTCATGAGTTCATTTTTGTTTCCCCACAAAGGTAGCGACCAAAGACTATATTTGAAGTGTGAGCAACGGTATGAAAGCACTTGCTGGTCAAACGGCCATTTACGGCGTAAGCAGCATCTTAGGAAGGATGATCAATTTTTTATTGGTCCCCCTGCAGACTGCAGTCTTAAGCCAGTCTGCTTATGGCATTAACGTTGATTTTTATTCCCTCATAGCCTTCCTCATTGTAGTCGTCACCTTCGGAATGGAGACCGCGTATTTCAGGTATTCCGAGCAAGACGGCTTTGACGAAGGCAAAGTTTTCGGAGCAGGACTAGCCATGATTGCGCTGGCTTTAGCCAGTTTAGGGCTCTTCGTTTTGCTCTTTCAAAATGAATTATTGCATTCTCTTCGGTGGGAAGAAACGCCAGAATACCTGTACTATTTCATAGCCATATTAGCCTTAGACGCCTTAAGTGCATTGCCTTTTGCTCGACTTCGGAGAACAAACAAAGCGGTACGGTTCGCTGGAATAAAATTGGCTTTGATCTTCTCCAATGTGCTGATCAACCTGTATATCTTCCTTCCAGCCTATTGGGAATTGCACGGTAGTGTCGGCTATTGGTCACACGAAATGCGCGGTGTAGGTTATATTTTTGTCGCCAACTTCTGGGCCGCGGTCCTAATGTTCGCACTGCTCCTTCCCACCTTATTTCCACTACAACTCAATCTAGACAAGCGGTATGTTAAAACCCTTTTGATGTTTGGTATTCCTCTCCTTATAGGAGGACTGGCGGGTATTGCTAACGAGATGCTCGATCGCCAATTGTTGAAATACCTCCTTCCCAAAGAAAGCGCATATGCTGGCGTTGGAATCTATGGAGCGGTTTATAAAATCTCTATCTTTTTAATCCTATTTAACCAAGCTTTCCGCTATGCAGCGGAGCCGTTTTTCTTTAAAAATGCAAAAACAAAGGACGGACCAGAAAGAATGAGTACCGTCATGGATGGGTTCGCTTGGGTCATGTGCGTTGGGTTTGTATTGATCATTTCGGGTCTCGATTACCTCAAGTTTTTCGTGGATGACAAGTTTTGGACTGGTCTCCACCTGGTTCCCATCTTACTTTTAGCAAATGTCATTTTAGGAATCAACACCAACCTAAACGTTTGGTATAAAGTGAGTGATAAAACCGTTTACGGCATCTACATCACTTTCGTGGGTTTGATCATTACCGTTATTGGTAATGTGGCCCTCATTCCCGTATTAGGGATTCTTGGCGCGGCATGTACCACGTTAGCTGCCTATTTTGCCATGTTTATTGCCAGTGTGTTGTGGGGCCGTAAACATTATCCGGTACCCTATAATTGGAGTAAAATAGGTGCCTTTATCGGCTTCGCCTGCCTTGTGGTGTTTATCTTGCATTATACGAATTGGCCCACCGGTCCATTAAAAGTTTTAGGCGGCATGGTCTATTTAGGAATTATGCTTTTTTGGGAACGAAACGGACTCCTTAAATTCGCAACAAGAAAATGAAGATCAACGTAATCTACACTGGCAAGCACGAACTGCCACAATTCGAAACCGCACAAAGTGCAGGTATGGATATTCGAGCGAATATCGATGCGCCAGTTACGCTACATCCGGGTGATTACACGCTCATTCCTACCGGTATCAAAATGGCACTACCAGACGGCTTTGAAGCACAGGTGCGCCCACGCAGCGGGCTTGCCTTTAAACACGGAGTCACCGTATTGAACAGTCCCGGAACTATTGATGCCGACTATCGCGGTGATGTTGGTGTGTTGTTGATCAACCACGGCAAGCAACCTTTTGTCATTGAAGATGGCATGCGTATTGCACAATTAGTGATCGCACAATACACCCAATTCGATTGGAATGAGGTGATTGATTTAGATGAAACCGCTCGTGGCGCCGGAGGATTTGGCAGCACAGGCAAACAATAAAAACCAACCTAAAAACCTAAAAACAGATGAAAATTATTGTCCCAATGGCCGGTCGCGGCTCCAGACTAAGGCCACATACCCTAACCGTACCGAAACCGCTCATTCCTATCGCAGGAAAGCCTATTGTACAGCGGTTGGTCGAGGATATCGTGAGCGTTTGCGGAGATAAAAAAGTGACCGAAATAGCCTTTATCATTGGAGATTTTGGGGCCGAAGTGGAAGCCAATCTTATCAAAGTCGCTGAAGACCTTGGTGCTAAAGGAAGCATCTATTACCAGGACAAACCGCTCGGTACTGCGCACGCAATTCACTGCGCCGCGGATAGCATGGACGATGAGATTGTAGTTGCCTTTGCAGATACACTGTTCCGCGCAGATTTCACCCTAGATACTGAAGCAGATTCTGTGATTTGGGTGAAGCAAGTAGACAATCCTTCTGCCTATGGCGTTGTTCAGTTCGGCGAAGATGGAACCATCAATAATTTCGTTGAAAAACCGCAAGAATTCGTTTCTGATAAAGCCATCATCGGTATTTATTATTTCAAAGATGGCCCCGGGTTACGCAATGAACTGAAGTACATTCTCGATAACAAGATCATGGACAAAGGGGAATACCAACTCACGGATGCATTGAGCTCTTTGCTTGCACAGGGGAAGGTATTCAAGCCAGGAACCGTGAACGATTGGATGGATTGTGGAAATAAAGCAATAACCGTTGAAACCAACAGCAAGATGTTAGGCTACCTCGAGGGAAAACCTGAATTGCGCGGAGCCAACATTACCCTCGAAAATGCGACCATTATCGAACCCTGTTACATCGGTTCAAATGTGGTGTTGAAGAACGCAACAGTAGGGCCAAATGTGAGTTTAGGCAATGATTGTGTGGTTGAAGATGCAACGATAGAGGGTTCATTAATACAGACAGAAACGACGATTAAAAATATTCACCTCAAAGACAGTATGATCGGCAACAAAGCGCATGTCGACGGGAAGTGGACTTCACTATCTTTAGGTGATTTTTCAAGAATGGACTAATGCACAAAAAGCTGGCCCTGTTTGGGGTACTTTTCTTTACAGCTTCACTTTATGCGCAAGGCCCTTCGGAAGAGGGGCCTTCTGCGTTAGGCGGAACGTTCTATAAAGCCGAAACCTACCGCATCACAGGAAGGACTGACCTGGCGATGGAGCTTTACGAGAAGCTGGCAAAGGATCCGCTATATCGAGAAACGGCCTTATACCAATTGGCCCGTATGCATTTTGATAAGAACCAATTTTTCCAGTCCTTCGACCTTGCATCGCTTGGTGTCGGTTCCTACCCTGCGAATCTTTGGCTGCTTCGAATCAAAGCACAAAGCGCAAAAAACATTGGTGATTTTAAAACCGCGGGGCAGTCTTTTGAAGCACTCTATTCCTCAGCCCCGCATAAACGCGAATACCTTTTTGAAGGTTACAGTACGTACCTCGAAGGTCGACTTTTTCTAGACGCCTTGGAAGTACTCTCTAAAATTGAAACTCTCGAAGGAACCACGCCAGAATTGGTTCAAGATCGGGCGCGGCTTTACTTACAACTCAACGATCCTAAATCTGCAGAACGTTGTTTTAAAACTGCCATTGAGGGCGCCCCAGATGTCCCAGAATATATAGGCTTATTGAGCCAATATTATGATGGCAACGGAAAAACAAAAAAAGCATTTAAAGTGCTCATCAAGGCGGTTGAGACATTCCCTGAAAACGGCGCCTTACACATGGAATTGGCCCGTATGGCTCAAAAAATGGACTATACTGAGGAAGCCTTTTACCACATGGAGCAAGGACTGCTGTTGGAAGGTGTCCCTCTTGAAGACAAGGTTCCCGTGATGTTGAGCATCTATGAGAACAAAGAAAATCCATCTTTTAAAGCCTTGTTCGATCGTGTTTTTCCAGTACTCGAAACTACTTATTCAGGTCGTATTGAGCTGCTTTTACTTACCGCACAAATTCACATACAGAATGAACGTTGGTACGAGGCTTTAGAAGGGTACCTCATGGCTATTTCAATGAATCCAACAAACTACGCGTTTTACCAAATGGCGTATTCTTTGAGTCAGGAGGTTGGTGATGTAGATGGACAAATTGCTTTGCTTGAACGCATCGAAGAACGCTTTAATACGGATGAAGATGTACTCGAAGGCCTTGTCTTCGAATATTATAAGGTGAGGCGTTGGGAATCTTGTGCTCGTTTAGCGACTGCGCGGGCAGAAATGACACTGGATCCTGAAGTGGCAGGAAATTTATTTGCCCTCGCGGGAACGGCTTGGTTCCAGTTGGATTCCTTTGACTTAGGTACCGTGGCTTATGAAAAAGCATTGGATCAAGAACGTAGCCCCACAACATTAAATAACTATGCGTGGGATTTAGCAACGCACGAACGAAATCTCGAAGTCGCATTGCAATTGACCGTAGAATGTAATGCCTCAGTTGCGCTTGAGCCTACGTTTTTAGATACTTGGGCATGGGTATTGTATAAAATGGGACGGTATACAGAAGCACAGGTTAAAATCGAACTAGCTTTGCAGCTGCTCAAAGAGGCCGATCGCGCCGGCACATATATACATGCCGCGAAGATCGAACAAGCTCTTGGGAATAAAGAGAAAGCAAAGTTCTATAGAATGAAAGAGGCCCGCTTAAAATAGATCTAATGCACGATGGACCACGGCATATATTGAGGATTGTGACACCCCTTTTTGTGGGTATGGCTTTAGCTGTGCTCACAGGCTGCGGCGGTCCTTTATCTGTCGAAAAGCCGCTACGAAGGGAAAAGATTAGCGACGGTGTGTCACGAAAAATAATCGTTGAAGATCGTTTTGCGTGGACACAAAGTTTTACGCGCATCTCAGCTGAAACGCCCGACGGTGAACAACGCTTTCGCGTTCAAGTACGTTCCAAACAAGACAGTATTCTTTGGGCAGCCATTTCCGACGATATGATTGGATTGCGTGTGGGAAAGGCTATTGTAATTAATGATAGTGCGGCCTTTTCTTC
The DNA here is from genome assembly GCA_029248145.1 of Schleiferiaceae bacterium. GTDB lineage: Bacteria > Bacteroidota > Bacteroidia > Flavobacteriales > Schleiferiaceae > UBA10364. The sequence goes on from JAQWJX010000150.1 coordinate 6,959, forward strand.
TACACTTCTTGGTGTAGAATGGACCGGATCCGCACATGATCTCGCGGGTGTAACTGGTATTGAGATCCCTTTTCAATATCTGAACAGGCTCTTGCGCGGCCAATTAATTGGGACCAATGAAGCCATGCGGTATCGATACGACGCCAACGGTGACCACTGGGTTACACAATACGCTATAAGCAGAGGTCGCTCAGTAACGGTGGCTTTAGATAGGGACTTACGGATGAGTTACCTGCTTATTGAAGATCCCTTGGAATCGGTTTTTATTCAATACAAAAACGCAGATGAAGAGACCGGATATCCGTCTGTAATCGAGATAACTATTAAAAGCCAACCGGATTACAAAGTCACCATTGAGGTTACTGAAATCCGCACTGGGGGGCCTTTTAATACACCATTTAGTCTGTGATGAAGAAGCTTTTATTCGTGTTTCTGGTCCTTCTAAATACTGGTTTGCAGGCGCAAACTAAAGAAGAATTACAGCGCCAGAAAGTGTTGCTGCAAGACCAGATTGATCTGGCAAGCGAATTACTTTTGAAGACTAAAAGTACCAAAGAAGCAAGCCTATCGGAACTTCAAACTTTGAATCAAAAAATTGAGGCGCGCAATAAGCTCATCAGAACGATGGACCGTCAAATTCGTTCGATTGACCGTGAAGTAACGCGCAAAGCTAAAGAGATTAAGGATCTCGAAAGACGTGTCGATTCTTTGAAAAGTGATTATGCGGATCTTATCAAGCTCGCTCAACGTCAACAAAAACCACGCGATCAAATACTCTTTATTCTAAGTTCAAGCAGTTTCGCCCAAGCCGCTAAACGCATGCAATACTTCAAGGATATGGCCGCTTACCGTGAGCGACAGGTACAACAGATTGCCGTTGCCCAGGAAACTTTGGCACGCGAGCGAGAAACACTGATCGCTAAAAAGGCTGAAAAAATTCAAGTCCAAAAAGCCCAAGAAGGAGAAAAATCAGCACTACAAGCGGATGCGCAAATCCAGGAAACGACGGTGCAAAATCTACAGTCAAAAGAATCGACTCTAAAGAAAGATATCGATAAAAAGCAGCGCGAAGCACAGCAATTAGAGCAGCAAATAAAACGCATCATCGCAGAGGAAATGCGTAAAGCTAAAGAACGGGCAGAACGAAGTAGTTTAGAAAATGAAGCTATAGAATTAGGGCTTGTTTCAGGCAAAGATTATTCGAGACGTACCTCGAATAAGGCCTTGAAAAAACTTATTGATAAAACCCGCACAGCAAAAGGATTAGATGTTCGAGATGATGGGCCATCTTTTGCTATGACCCCTGAAGCTAGGGCCCTGGCAAATAATTTTGCCTCAAACAAAGGTGCACTTCCCTGGCCTGTAGAACGTGGAATTATCACTGGAAAATTTGGTAAACATCCGCACCCTATTGTTAAAGGTGTGATTGTGGATAACCCCCATATCGAGATTACGACAGAAGAAAACGCAATAGTTCGCTCGGTATTCGAAGGTGAAGTCAGTTCGGTTGTGCCTATTCCTGGAGCCAATGTAATGGTGCTTGTTCGTCACGGCAATTACTTCACCGTTTACAGCAATCTCATTAATGTCAAGGTGAAAGCCGGTGATATGGTCAGTCTAAAAGAGCCCATTGGGACGGCCTTTACAGATGAAGAAGGGAAGACTATGGTCCAATTAGGCATCTGGAAAGATGCCGATATTCAAGATCCTAATCCGTGGCTCGCAAAATAGAAAACAATGTCAAAGATTTACTACCTCAGCACGTGCGACACTTGTAAGCGAATCATGAATCAATGGCGCCTTGACGGTGTGCAGTTACAAGACATCAAGAACCAACCCATCACTGAAACGCAGATAGATGAAATGGCTGCTTTGGCAGGTTCTACCGAAGCGCTGTTTTCAAAACGTGCGAGGAAATACAAAGAATTAGGTCTTAAAGACAAAACACTAAACGATAGCGATATCCGGGCGCTTATTCTCGAAGAATATACCTTTTTGAAGCGTCCCGTGCTGATCCACGATGGTGCTATTTTCATTGGCAACAGTCCTAAAGTTGTCGCTGCGGCTGCAGCGGCACTTGGATAAACTATGGAGGCGGCCACGAAAAAAACAGTACTCATTGCGCATCTTGCTTTGCTTGGAGTTGCGCTCATTTACGGCGCATCTTTTCTCATCGCAAAAAACGCCATGCAAGGTGCCGTTCCGCCTAGAGCATTTATTCAATTTAGAGTAACCGGAGCTGCCCTTCTGTTTTGGATACTTCTTCCCGTTTCAGGAAATGACCGCATAAGCAGTATCCCTCGTAAAGACGTGCTAAGGCTACTCATATGTGCTGCATTCGGGGTTACCGCAAACCAGTTGTTTTTCTTCGAAGGATTGAAAATCACTACGCCCGTGAATGCCTCCATCATGATGGTAAGCGGTCCCATAGCGGTGCTCATCGTGGGTGCACTATTAGTGAAAGAACGCATTACCACTGAAAAATTAATTGGAATTTTACTCGGTGCCTTCGGGGCTTTCTGGCTCATCTATTCCGGGAACCAATTTGACCTTAGCGGCCTCTTTGGCAATGATGTTTCGCGTGGAAATGTCTTTGTACTTATTAATGCCTCATCCTACGCCACGTATCTCGTCCTTGTCAAACCATTGATGTCAAGGTATAATGCCCTCTTTGTCATTCGATGGGTCTTCACTTTCGGAGTGTTTCTCGTACTGCCATTTGGTGGACCACAAATTCCCGAAATACCCTGGGAGCTATGGAACGGACCTATAATTGGTTCTGTAGTGTTTGTTATTCTCGGTACAACTTTCCTCACGTATTTAGGCAACATCATTGCCCTTAAAACCCTACACCCCGCTACGGTAGGGGCCTACATTTACCTGCAGCCGCTCGTTGCCAGTATACTGAGCTTCTTCTTTGGAGGCGAAAAGTGGAGTATTCACATGCTTTTTGGCGGTACAGCTATTTTTATTGGGGTTTATTTCGTGAGCTTTTACGGTCGAAAACGCAACGCCTAACGTGGCTTGAGTTTCCTACCTTAGCAGAAATTTTGTTTCCATGATTCAAAGCATGACCGGTTTCGGCAAAGCCATTGGCCAATTTGCTGGTAAAAAAATCACCGTTGAAATCCGCAGTTTAAACAGCAAAGGGCTGGATTTAAATGCGCGCATTGCATCCCTATTCCGTGAAAAAGAATTGGACATCCGCAAGATTGTGGGTGCCGCATTAAACCGCGGTAAAGTCGATATCAATATTTACGCAGAGGTAACCGGTATTGAAAGCGCTTCGAGCATCAATATGGAACTAGCGAAAGCGTACCTCGAACAACTGACTGTTTTAGAACGAGAAGCTGCTACCAAAGGTGATTTGATTGCTGCCGTAATGCGAATGCCTGATGTAATGAGCAGCGGAAAATCGGAAATGAGCGAAGAAGAATGGGCGTTTTTAAAGGGCTTACTCCACGAAGCCATTGCGGCCTTAGTAGAATTTAGAACCCAAGAAGGAGCGTCCATTGCTGTAGATTACGAGGAAAGACTGGCGTCCATTGAAGATGCCATGAAAGGGATCGAGCCCCATGAAGGTGCGCGTTTAGATGCCGTTCGCGAGCGACTTATGAAGGGACTTGAAGGTATTGAGGTGGATTCGAATCGATTCGAACAAGAGGTCGTATTCTACATTGAAAAACTAGATATCAACGAAGAGAAAGTGCGTCTTGCGAATCACATTAAATACTTCCGCGAAACTATGCAGAAGGAAAATACCGGGAAAAAATTGGGCTTTATCGCTCAAGAAATTGGTCGGGAAATCAATACTGTAGGTTCGAAAAGTAACTATGCGCCGATGCAACAATACGTCGTTCAAATGAAAGACGAATTGGAAAAAATCAAAGAACAAATCGGTAATACGCTCTAATCTACGAATACTGCTTATGAGTACTTCAAAAGGTAAACTGATCATCTTTTCTGCACCTTCGGGCAGCGGAAAATCTACGTTGTTGCAGTATCTCATAAAAGAAGTTCCGGGATTCGCTTTTAGTATTAGTGCTACTTCTCGTGCGCCTCGCGGCAAAGAGGAAGATGGAGTGGATTACTACTTCCTTTCTAACGAAGCGTTTCAGCAACGTGTCGCTGACGAGGCCTTTCTCGAATGGGAAGAAGTCTATCCAGGGATGTCCTACGGAACGCTAAAAAGTGAAGTAGAAAAAAGCTGGAGTGCCGGGAATGCCGTGGGCTTTGATATTGATGTAGTTGGCGGTAAAAATTTAAAAGCGCGCTACGGCGAGCAGGCGCTTGCCTTGTTTATTCAAGCGCCAAGCATAGAGGAATTAGAGCGTCGGCTCATTGCCCGTGGAACCGACAGCAACGAAAAGATCAAACAGCGCATTGAAAAAGCTTCTTGGGAATGGACCAAGCTGCATTCTTTGACCACACCATCATCAACGACGACCTAGATCGAGCGAAAGCAGAAGCCAAAAAATTACTGATTGAATTTTTAGCAACGTAAGATGAAGGGTAAAATCGGCTTATTCTTTGGTACGTTTAACCCCATACATATAGGGCACCTTGCGTTGGCGGAGTTCTTCTACCGCTATACAGAATTGGACCAAATTTGCTTTGTGGTCACACCGCACAATCCCTTAAAGAAAAAATCGAATTTATTGCCCGATCGTGAGCGATTGCATCTGGTTCATTTGGCTTTAGAGGACCAAGAGGGGATGACGGTAAGTGCTATCGAATTTTCGCTGCCTCAGCCGAATTATACAGCACAAACGTTGGCCTATTTGCGCGAACAACATCCGGAAGCCAAATTTTCGCTCATCATGGGCGAAGACAATCTCCACGGATTACACAAATGGAAAAATGTCGAGAGTATCGTTGAGGCGCATGACATCTTCGTGTACCCTCGTCATGCAATTGAAGTGGTACCCGAAAATCCGCATTTTGAAAAGCACCCTAAAGTGACTTTGGTTCAAGCGCCGCGAATGGAAATAAGTGCAACACTCATTAGGAAGAGCTGTAAAGAGGGAAAACCACTCCGCAACTTGTTGCCTAAAGCAGTTTTTGAGTACATTGAGGGAAGTAATCTCTTCCAATAATTCATGGCCACTTTTATCTCACGTATCGCTCTAGAATTAATCAATGGGCCGGGTGTTTTGCATGAAAAACTGGTGCTTTTGCCCAACCAGCGTGCAGAACTTTTCTTACGTGAAGCGCTGAAGGAGCATATCTCAGATACGGCGCTCTTGCCCATGTTCACTACCGTTGATCAATTCATTGCACAGGCGGCTAATCTAGTTGTGGTCGAGCCTTTGGCTTTAATGGTGCGTCTATTTTCTTGCTATGAACGCACCCGTGTTCAAGCTTTGCCAAAGGGAACTAGCGAAGGCTTAGGAAGTTTTTTAAACTGGGGCCAAACACTCTTGTCAGATTTTGGAGAAATCGATCGCTACCTCCTCAACCCAGCGCATGTATTGGGCGATTTATACAACGTTCAAAAATTGGCAGAATGGGATTTAGAGCCGGGAGAAGAAACTGCCTTAATGCGTCGGTATTCCGACTTCATCGCACTACTTCCAGCAACGTACGAGGCCTTTACTTCCTCCTTGCTTGAAGATGGTGAAGCCTACAGTGGATTGGCCGCACGTCACCTCGCGACACACCCAAAGGCTGTTGCTGCTTATCTCAACAAGAACGGTGTTAAGCACGCACTCATTGCGGGTCTAAACGCACTGAATACAGCGGAATTGACCGTTATTCAGTCTGTTCGCGAAGTGTGCCCTACACGAACGCTTTGGGATATAGATTCCCATTACTTTAACGATCCGTTGCACGAAGCGGGTCACTTTCTTCGGGGACACGTTCAACGCCAGAAAACATTTGGAAAAGATGTACCCACAACGAAGGGAGTAGCAAGTGATTGGAAAACGATTTCGAAGCACATCCATCCCGTCGGAGCCAGTCAATATACCGGTCAAGCTAAAGCAGTCGCTGGCGCACTCGAAGACCTTAGGAAATCGGGTATCGCCCCCAAGGACATCGCCGTTATTCTTGCCGACGAATCGCTCTTGAATCCTGTACTAAGTTTCTTACCGGAAGCCTATGATAAAGTAAACATTACAATGGGGTATCCGCTGGATCAAACTGCTTTAGCCGGTACGGTGCGGTTATGGATTTCGGTCATAGAATACGCCTTGAAAAATAAACGCAAAGCGGAAAAATGGACCTTTTACTACCGCTCCTTGTGCGCATTGTTTACCGATCCGCTGTTCAACAAATACTGGAGCGGACCGACAGGAGAAAGTCCCCTTGAATGGAATACAGAGATTGTGAAAGCCAACCGAGTATTCACAAGTGCATCCGAATGGGTTCGCCGCTGTTCTGAAGGTTCTGAAAGCTATGCAGGCCTCTTTGAAACACAAGAACCTAAAGGCTGGATTACCGCTTTACAAAACTGGCTGAAGCATGTCGGACGCACAGAGGCACAGGATCCTGTTATTCAAAACACAGCCTATCACATACATACGCTCTTAGCGCAATTAACACGAACACTTACTTTAGAAGTAGATCCGCTAGTACTTTTAAAACTCATCAAACAGCAGCTTCGAAGTGGAACGGTTGATTTCGTGGGTGAACCCCTTGAAGGTCTGCAAATCATGGGAATCCTCGAAAGCAGGACCTTAGATTTCAAACACATTATTCTGTCTGGGGTAAACGAAGGTGTTTTGCCGGCAGGTCGCAAATTTAATTCACTCCTTCCCTACGACATTAAGCGAAATTACGGCCTACCCACCTATGAAGAGAAAGATGCCGTTTATGCCTACCACTTCTACCGGATTCAGCAGCGCTGTCTTTCATCCACCATTACATTCAATACAGACAGTGAAGCCATGGGAGGCGGTGAGCCCAGTCGTTTTTTGGTCCAACTAGAAAACGAATTGCAAAATACCGCATGCAAGGTGCATCCGCGTTCCTTCATTCAAGGACCCGTCGCACCAAATTCCATGGAACAATTGTTCTCAGCGGAAAAAACACCGTCCGTTGTTCAAGCTTTTGAAGCATGGATGGCGCGTGGAATCAGTGCCTCTTCGCTCAATGAACTGACAGCCATGCCGGACCGATTCTATCAAAAACGATTGATCCGTGTCAAAGAAGAGGATGAAGTAGAGGAACAGGTCAGTGCTATGGTCATGGGAAACCTCATTCATAAGGGATTGGAAAAAGTATACGAATCCCATGTGGGTAAACCCCTTAAGAATATTGACGTAGATCAGTGGACAGCGCAGGCGTATGAAGCCGGTTTTAACTACTTAATCGAAGTGGAACGGTACTCAAAAAACGCATTGACTCAGGGGCGAAATTTACTGACCCTTGAGATTTGTAAAAAAATGATCCGCCAATTCTTGCACTACGACGCACGGCGCGCCGCGCAAGGCACCCTCATTTTAAAAGGGGTGGAAACAAAATTGGACTTTGAAATGCAGAACCCTACCTTAAAACTACCCATGAAGTTTAGCGGTGTAGTTGACCGACTGGAAGTGTATGACAATGCCTTCATCATCTGGGATTATAAAAGTGGTGCAATTGGGCCAAGCGACCTCAGCCTAACACGGCTAGACGACCTCTGGACGGGCAATAAGGGAAAGCCCTTACAGATCCTTTTGTACGCCTGGTTGCTCTGGAAAAAGGAACTGGTAACGCAACCTTTCCCTTGGCATTCTGGTATGTTTAAGCTACAGAGTGGACAGCCGGAACATTTGCTTCGCGGTGCAGCACTGGGTAAATCCAATGATATTACCGAAGCACTTCTCAACGACTTCGAGCAGGCGCTCTGTGATTACCTATCAGAGGTACACAGCAATGGATCGCCTTTCCTAGAGATACCCAGGTATGAATTCAATTAATCGGCGACCATGACTCCACTACAACACATACCCACTGCAGAAGATTTAAAAGCAGCGCAGGATCGAATCGCTCCTTACATTCATAGAACCCCTGTTTTTCATTCTCAGAAATTTAATGACCGTGTGGAAAGCCACTGCGTATTCAAAGGCGAACACCTGCAGAAAACAGGTGCCTTCAAAGCTCGAGGCGCCATGAATGCTGTACTGGTCCATAAAGAACATGCAAAGGGAAGAGGATTTGTAACGCACAGCTCCGGCAATCACGGCGCCGCCTTGGCTTGGGCTGCAGCAAATATTGGTGAGAAAGCCCACATCATTATGCCCAGCAATGCCCCGAAGGTGAAAATTGAAGCTGTACGGAGCTATGGTGGAATCATCGAATTCTGCGCCCCTACTTTAGCTGCGCGTGAGCAGACAGCGAAAGCGGTGGAAGAAAAAGAGGGCGCTTTTTTCATACACCCTTACGACAACTATGATATTATCGCTGGACAGGCCACGGCAACAATGGAATTGCTCGATGAATATCCCGATCTAGAATACCTCTTTGTGCCTGTTGGCGGCGGAGGCTTATTATCCGGGGCAGCTCTTGCAAATGCCTACTTTGGCTCAGCGAAACTCATAGGGTGTGAACCCACAAATGCTTCGGACGCACACGAGAGTTTTTACAGCGGACAATGGGTTCCTGTGACAACTGCCAACACCATTGCCGATGGATTGAAAACCTCATTAGGGAAGCGAAATTTTCCTATTATTCAAGCCCATGTCGATGAAATTTCGCTGGTTACGGAAGCGGAAATTACGGAAGCTTGGCACTTCGTTTTGGCGCGATTGAAACAATTCATTGAGCCTAGTGCCGCAACCGGAGTGGCAGCATGTCTAAAGAAATCGGCACGAGGAAAAATGGGAATTATACTTTGCGGAGGTAATATGGATACCCAGAAATGGGCACTACGATAAGTTTAGAGCCACTAGGATAAGTCTATTTGCGATACGCTGAGTAAATTCACGTAAATTTATTCAACCAATCAATAAACCTAGGAGCTACTCCTGCAAAGGCATCGTCAACACGACGGTGCCTTTTTCTTTTTGAAAAGAGGTCGTAACCGTCCAATCTTTTGGTTTTTTACTTCTCGAACGGTTAAAGGAAATGCGGTCTTGTATTAATGCAAGTCCATGCCCAGTACCTCCTTGTCCGCTGTATTCACCGTATCCCGAATCTTCTACCTTTAAAGTGAGTAGATCTTCTCCAGAAAGATGCGCCTCTACGTGAATAGTCGGTGCCTTACTTTCCTCATGACCGGCGTATTTGAAGCTGTTTTCAACAAGCGGTTGAAGCAAACCCGTAGGAATACGCACTCTGAGCAGCTCTTTCGGAACATCAATGGACACTTCGACACGCGCATACGATCCTTTTTTCTGTAGCGCGATATAGGCATGTAATTGCTTTATAACGGAAACCAGTTCTATGGTCTGATCGTTTTGTTCTTCAAGAAGGGAACGCAAAAATTGGCCCAAGTCAGATAAATATTCCTGAGCTTGTTCAATAAGCTCTTGGTTCAGAAAAGCGCTAACATTGTTTAATTGGTTAAAGAGGAAATGAGGACGAATTGTATTCTTGTAATTCTCTAAAGCCAATTCCGCCTCTTGCTGACTCAGTTTTGCTCGAGCCGTCATGATTCGACTGCGGTAGTTTACAACTAATCCTATCAAAACCACCACAAATAAAATCACGGTAGCACTCAAGGCTATTTTCCGCAACCTTACCTCGCGTTGGTATCCATAAATTTCAGTCTGTCCTCGGGCCAGCTCAAAGGCTAAAAACTTACTCTGACCTTCATCTACCTCGGCGAGGGCTCTTTTATTCGCATCTACCTCAGCTTTAAGTGCCATTTCCTTCGTCTCGCCCAGCAATCCGTAATCCGTCAATTTTTCCCTTGATTTCGCCTCCAAGGACCAAAATCCTTTGTCCTGTGCAAAACGAATACAGCGCGCCAAAGCGGGTTGGTCCAAGGCATTTAAATTCAAAGCTCTGAAGTATATGTTCTTTTTATCTACATCGGGAATCGTTCTGTCAATCAGTTCTAGCGCGAGTGTGATCAGGGTGTCAACAGCCGTAGAATCGCGACCTAGCTTCTGCAAAGCCTCTGCACGTACTGCATAGGCTTCACTGGGGTTGATTCCACCATCAATTTGACGACATATAGCCAAAACAGAATCGCTGTAGGTCAAGACTTCTTCATAACGTCCGTAATCCAATAGATAGGTAGTGTAATTTCCTGCTGCTGTAGCCCATCCTTTTAGATTACCTGCACGAAGACGCATGGTCTCTTCTGAAATCGCTAATATTTCTTCACCGGCGCCTAATGACCAATAAGCGTGTGCCTTAAGCAATAAGATTCGTTTGATTCCCTCGCTATTGTCTGTGGAGCGAAAAAGAACTTCTGCTCTTTCTAAATAGGTTAAGGCTTCAAAATTCACTCCTTTTCGTATGATCTCGCGTGAAATAAAATACGATCCCCAAGCTTCCTCTGTCTTATCATCACTCGCTAACAAGTCAGTCACTAATGCATCTATAGCAGCAGATTCCTGATGCATATCGAAAGCCTCACGAACCGATGTTGGCACCTCCGTTTGTTCCGTTTGTGAGCACCCTAACCAGAGTATCGAAAGCGTTGCTATGAAAAGAAACTTATGCATCGCTACCTAAGGCTTTTAAACGGGCCTTCGCGGCATCCAGTTGTGTTCCATCAGTGAGAACAATATGGGCTGGATTACCAGGCTGGATTGAAGCAATCAAAGCCCGTTGCACTACTATGCTTTTGTGGATACGAACAAACCCATCGCTAAGCACGTCCGTGAAACTTTTCAAGGTTCGCGCCATAAGGTGGTGTTCACCGTTCGTTAGTACTACCTCTGTATAATTTCGTTGCCCACGAAGAAACGCGATGTCAACCTCTGGCAACTCACGAAACGTACCTTTTAAGAGTAGTTTTATCTTTTGTTCCTGTTGCACCTTGACAGGAACAAGAGCTTCCACTTTTGCCAGGGCTTGCTGTAAACGCTTCGGAGTGATCGGTTTTAGGATGTAATCAACGGCGGTTTCAAACGCCTCTAAACTATAATGAGAGTGCGCCGTGACGAATACTATATTCCCCACATCGGGCTGTATTCTTCTCGCGATATCGAGTCCCATGGCATGAGGCATCTCCATATCCAAAAAAACCAATTCGGGAGCGTTGTTTTCGCACCACAACTCAAATTCTCTGTACTGGGTAAATCCCTTCACCTCTGCTTGTGGCAACAATTTTTCCAATTGAAAAACCATTCCCCGTACAGCGATAATTTCATCGTCTAAAACTCCTATGTGGCGGACGGTTTTCATTTTTGATAGCCGCTAAGCATTCGAGCGACATACTTTCCTATAATGTCAAATTCTAAATTGATTCGATCGCCCACCTTTATATGATGAAATACCGTATGCTCATATGTGTAGGGGATGATGGCAACACTGAAACCTCCGTCTATGGAGTCCACTACTGTAAGTGATGTTCCATTTACCGTAATGGACCCTTTTTCTACCGTAACATTACCTAATGAAGGGTCGTAAGCAAATGAAAAAATCCACGATCCATCTTCTTCGGTAATGGAAGTACAATGGCCAATTTGATCCACATGCCCCTGAACAATATGTCCGTCTAAACGCGCGCCCATTGTCATGCAACGCTCTAGATTAATAGGGTCGTCTTCCTTTAAGTCCCCGATAGCAGTCTTTGCGATGGTCTCCTCAATAGCCGTCACGCGGTACGTTCGGTCACCAAAGATTTCTACCACGGTCAAGCAAATGCCATTATGGGCAACGCTTTGGTCAATTTTTAAATCGCTTGCGAGATCTGAATTCACATATAACTCAAGATTTCCGCCGTTCTTTTCGGCCTTAGCAACCTTGCCTAATTTTTCAATAATTCCAGTAAACATGAAGGGTTCTTTGTGGTTGGTTAAAATAGTACATTTGACACTAAATGAATGACATAATGAAAATCACAACATACACTCCTGATTACAATGGCAGCACCGCTATTGTTTATGCCGAAACAAAAGAACTTTCTCAACATTTAAACCAGACACAACTCGATCGCGTTCGTGCACTGGGCGAAAAGTTTGAAGAAAAATGGCTTGAGGTTCAAGCAGGCACAGATACTGCTTGGGTGTATAAGATTGGACAATCTGTAGATGCTGATGCACGCGCAGAAAAAATGCGTCAAGCTGGTAATAAATTGGTCCTCAAGGCAAATGCCGCATACCTTGACCGTATTGCAATTTTGGGCGCACACGTACCGCATGTAGCAGAAGGAGCCATTCTAGGTAATTACCAATTCCTCCGCTACTTCTCAGACAGCCATAAGCGTAAAAATTCAATGGCCCAGTTGTTCGTTTCAAAAGAAGATGAACAAACCCTTGCTCCCATTGCTACAGCAACAATGGGTGCGCTTTTTGCGCGTGAATTGGTTAATACACCAGTTATTGATTTAACAGCAACAGACCTCGCAAACCAAGCAAAAGAGGCCAGTAAACGCCATGGTTTTTCGATAGAAGTCCTAGAGAAAAAACAAATCGAAAGCCTAAAGATGGGCGGATTATTAGCTGTGAATTACGGCTCTCCTGAACCTCCTGTGTTTATCATCATGGAGCACAAGCCTAAAAATGCAACCAACGAAAAACCGCTAGTTTTAGTCGGTAAAGGAGTAGTCTATGATACTGGTGGTTTGAGCCTCAAGCCGTCCAACTACATGGACGATATGAAATCTGATATGGGAGGCGCTGCTGCAGTCATTGGAGCAATGAGCGCCGCGGCAGAAGCTAATCTTCCAGTACACATTATAGGTCTTGTCCCCGCTACCGATAACCGACCCGGAGGCAACGCAGTTACACCCGGCGACGTTATTACCATTTCAGACGGAACCAGCGTGGAAGTCATGAATACCGATGCTGAAGGCCGATTAATTTTATCTGACGCCTTGGTGTATGCAAAGCGCTACAATCCGGAATTAGTAATCGATCTCGCTACATTGACTGGAGCCGCCGCAAGATCTATAGGTCGCTATGCCATTGTTGGTATGGGTAATGCGCCGAAAGAACGTATGCTCGCACTTCAAGAAAGTGGGTACCGCACGCACGAACGCGTCGTTGAATTTCCGTTCTGGGATGAATACAAGGACTTGTTAAAAAGTCCCATTGCAGACATGAAAAATATTGGTGGCGCTGAAGCAGGAGCCATTACAGCCGGTAAATTCTTAGAGCACTTCACTGATTATCCTTACATTCACTTAGATATCGCTGGGCACGCATTTTTAAAATCGCGAGCCGGCTACCAAGTCGAGGGCGGAACCGGTATCGGGGTCCGTTTACTTTTTGACTTCATAAATAACCTGAAGTAACACTATGAGTGACGCTAAAGAAAATACGCCGAACAAATCAAATGCACCAGAAGGCCAGAATAAAGAGAGCAATGCAAGACGACGAAGTCGTGGCGGAAGAAATAAAAACCGTAATCGCGGTAAAAAAGAGGGGGAAACTAAAGACGGGGTAGAGGCGCAGTCTAAACCAGCAAAGGCAGCAGAAAATGGCCCAAAAGAAGAAGGTAACGGAGGAAATCGAAACAACCGTGGACGCAATCGAAACAACCGGAATAAACGCCGTGAAGGAAAAGATATAAAAGCAGCACCGGTAAGCGAGGAAATCCAAACGGAATACGACTTACAAAACGACCTCTACGATATTGATTTCTCTAGTGCATCGACTGCCGCAGTTTATGAAGAAACTGTACTTGAAAAGCCTGTAATT
>JAQWJX010000167.1:0-6979 GCA_029248145.1 Schleiferiaceae bacterium
GAACTTGCCCCGTTAGTAATAGCCGTCCAATAACACACACATGACAGACATCCGAAAAGCAAAGGTGAGATCCATTCTAGTTTCACAACCAGAACCCACCACAGAAAGTCACCCCTTCTTTACGCTTGCCGATAAACACAAGGTAGATGTTGACTTTCGTTCTTTCATCCATGTTGAAGGCGTAACTGCATCCAACTTTAGAAAGGATAAAATACAGATTCGTGAATACCGTAATGTGATATTAACTTCAAAAAATGCGGTGGACCATTACTTTAGAATGTGCGAGGACATGCGCGTTCAAATCTCACCAGATACCCGCTATTTCTGTATTTCAGAGGCTATTGCATACTATTTACAGAAATACGTAGTGTACCGTAAACGTAAAATCTACCACGGCAACTTAAAGATTGACGAGCTTATTCCAACCTTGAAAAAATTCAAGAACGAAAAGTTTTTAATGCCGTCATCGGATAGTTTAAAGCCATCCATTCCAAATGCTCTTGAAGCCGCAAACATTAATTACACTCGCGCCATATTGTTTAATACAGTAGTTAGCGATTTGAGTGATCTTGAAGATGTTTTCTATGACATACTGGTCTTTTTCTCTCCTTCGGGAATCAAGTCTCTTTACGAGAACTTCCCTGATTTTAAACAAAACAATACACGTTTAGCTTGTTTTGGTTCCACAACGCAGAAGGAGGCAGAAAACCATGGATTAATAGTCGATATTCCAGCGCCAACGCCGGATGCACCCTCCATGACAAAAGCCATCAGCGATTATATAAAGGACGTTAATAAGAAGTAAGAAAATCCTTAATTTACAAGCCCGGCAGTACGTCGGGCTTTTTTTATGCGCTTTACCTTTTCCAAAGACGAAAAACTGACCAGCCCTCGGCTGTTCGACGCTATACATAAAGAAGGAATGACCTTAAAGTCATTCCCTTTTTCTGTACGCTTCATTGATGCACCGCTTGACCGATCAGTTCAACGACAAATCGCAGTGGTGGTTCCAAAACGATCTATCAAAAGTGCCGTACACAGGAATCGCATTAAAAGGCAAATGCGCGAATTATACCGCCTTAATAAACACCTGATCAAAGGTCCGGAGCAACAACAAGCTTGGTCTTTACGTTATTTAGGCAATCGACTCAATGAATATTCATTTTTAGAAGACGGTTTTCTAAAATTGATACACAGCTACAACGCTTATTATGAAGAATTTTCCAGTGAAAAATTGGGCTAAGAAATTACTCTTACCAACCATCATCGGTTGTACTGGGTTATTAACGAGCGCATCGGCGGTTGACCCTTTCGAGACCAGTAAACAATTGGAAGTCTTTACCGCAGTGCTGCGCGAAGTGCAAAACGTTTATGTAGATCCGGTGAGCGCGGAGCAAGCCGTCGGTAGCGCGATAGAAGGAATGTTGGAAGAATTAGACCCCTATACGGTTTACTATCCCGAGGATCAGATTGAAGATGTCCGATTACTTCAAACCGGTGAATACGGTGGTATCGGTTGTGTTATTCAAAAGATAGATGCCGAAGTTCTTATTTCAGACATTCACCCGGGAGGGCCTGCGGACAAAGCTGGTCTACTCGTGGGTGACGTCTTATCTAGTGTTGACGGTAAACCCCTAGAAGGCCTTCGTGTGAATGAAGTAAGCACCTTACTCAAAGGAACGCCCGGAACTGAAGTCAAAATTTCTGCCAAGCGCTTTAATGCACCTTCATTGAATTTTGCTTTTGAGCGAGAAAACATTACTAAAGATGCCGTGCCTTTTTACGGTATGCGGGAAGACGGTGTGGCATATATCTACCTCGAGTCTTTTACGGAGCAGGCAGGTGCACAAGTCAAAAAAGCCGCTTTAGCACTGAAAAAACAAAACCCAAAAGCATTGCTATTAGATCTTCGCGGCAACGGCGGAGGCTTACTTATGGAGGCCGTGAAAATTGTGAGTTTGTTTGTTTCCTCAAATGATACATTGGTGTCTACACGAGGCCGGGGAGGTGTTGTTCAAGACGTTTATCGCACCATCGGGCAACCTATTCTACCAGAAATTCCACTGGCTGTACTTACGGACGGATCGAGTGCTTCGGCCAGCGAAATTGTTGCAGGAGCCCTTCAAGATCTTGACCGCGCAGTGATTTTAGGTGAGCCCAGTTTTGGCAAAGGATTGGTTCAACAAATCCACCCCTTGCCTTTTGGGGCACAGATGAAGGTCACGGTGGCAAAATACTACACGCCATCAGGACGTTGCATCCAAAAAGTAGCGTATGACCGCGACGCTAAAGGAAAACGAATCAAAAAATCGGACTTGCGTACTTTCAGCACAAAAAATGGCAGAATCGTAGTAGATGGAAACGGTATTGCACCAGATTCGCTGCTTGTAAACGACTATTATCCTGAGTTTGTAGCTGCCTTGAGTGCTAAAGGATTGGATTTGAAATTTGCTGCGCGTACTATGGGGGAAATTCCAGCAGATATAACTGTCGGGGACTATGAAATTAATGATGCCATTTGGACCGATTTCGTCGATTTCCTAGACAACGAAGAATTCACCTATGAGAGCATTGGCGAGCTGCGTTTAAAAGATTTACAGGAATCGGCCAGCGACATGGATTATTTAGATGCGGAAGATTTAAACCAAATTCTTGATGATATCAAAGCTCGTAAAGACCATGTATTGGAATCCGAAAAAAAAGCAATCAGTGAATACCTCTCCGATTATTTGATTCAACGTAAATATTCCATGCCCGGTGCGCTTGAACGCGGATTGCAAAAAGATGAAGTTATTGCACGTGCAGCAGAAATTGTCTTAAACCCACAGACGCTGTCGGAACTTTTGAGCGTTACACTTTAAATGCAAAACCGATCTTTTCTCTTTTATACTGGTGCTGTTTCAGCGATTCTTCTGCCCCTAGCTTTCGAATGGCTCAGTCCGCTTTATGGACTCATTTTAGTCGGGATTGCACTACTCATTCAGGGCGAATGGCACCCTAACAAATGGCTCCTTCTAGCTTCTGCAGCATTCCTTGACTGGGAATTAATCAGTATATGGTGGAGTACCTACCGCAGCGAAGGCTGGCAAGATGTAATCATGATTCTTCCGATCGTCCTTATGGGGCTTATTGTAGGCTCCAAGTCGAAAGAAGTGGAGGGTAAAATGCATAAGAATTGGGCACTGATTTTTGCCTATGCCACCGTGACGGCGTGGAGTTTGACCGTTGCGGAAAGTCTATTTAAGTTCGGCTGGGTACAATACAATGACCTTGAATTAGGGGGACGATTAGGCATTCACTACCAAAGCCTCTACCTGCTCGTTGCCGCTTTTATTCTTGAAGCACACCTTAGAGGAGTTGCGAGCAAAAAACACAAGCTCTTTCATGCGCTGTTGATTGCATGGCTACTCTTCGGCTGCATCATGCTCAGTGCACGTATTCACCTTATACTCCTGCCTGTTTTTATTCTCATACGTACCCTTGACTTACTGCGGGGGAAAATCGCAAACAAGAAAAAGGCAAGTCTCTGGGCCGCCGGAATCATCATCTCCATGGTGACACTCATGGCGGTATTGCCCGGGACATCACGACGACTTACTGATCTTAAAAATGAATGGCGCAGTATCGACGGAATGGTTGACGGTAAGCAAACCAACCACCGAGTCTATTTATGGAAATACGGCTGGAACATAGCGAATGAATCCCCTATTATCGGAGTGGGAAACGGAGCCGGCGATGAATTATTGCACGAGGCACTTCAATCTTGTGATGCTGTATTCTACAAGAAAAAAGAGCCGTATTACCTCCACGAATTCAAATACGATTTTCACAATATCATTCTGCAGAATTTTGCAGAAGGTGGGATTGTTGGAGTTCTCTTACTGCTTTTTTTATTTACCGTGGGATTCTTGCAGTCTCAAGGACCCTGGCGTTATGCTTGGGCACTGTTTTTCTGCACAGGAATGACTGAAAGTTTATTGGAAAGGCAAGCAGGCGTATTCTTACTTGCGTTTCTAATCTTGCAGATACAGACGCGGAATTCGAGCACCAAGCCCGGTTAAGATTTCATAGGAAATAGTTCCTGCATCTTTTGCCATGGTACCCGCCGATTGCTCGGGGCCAATGAGTACAGCTTCTTCTCCAGGAGTGATTTGTACATCCCCTAATTCAACCATGACCATATCCATACAAACGTTGCCTAAAATTGCACAACGTTTTCCTCGAATGTATACTGCGCCTTTACCCAGCGATAAACTGCGCTGTAAACCATCCGCATAGCCCACAGGTAAAGTTGCATAATGGGTGATTTCCGTTGCTTTAAAAGCCCTCGAATACCCTAATGTTTCACCAGGCTGGAGCACCCCCACTTGAGATACCGTACATTTCCACGCCAATACCTCTTCCAGACGGTCAATACCATCGTAGGTCCCCAAACCATAGAGCCCTAGACCTAAACGTACCATTTCATGCTGCGCTCCGGTATGTCGGGCAATTCCATAAGAATTTAAGGCATGTGCTTTAGCGCTTGGATAGTGGTGACGAATTTCGTCGCAAGCTGCTTGAAATTGGGCCAATTGGGCCTTCGTAAATGCATCCTCCTCAGAATTATTACTGGCGCTCAAATGCGTCATAATTCCATTGACAACGATATCTTTTCGGGATTGCAACACGCCCAACAACTCTTGCAGCGCCGATGGCTGAAAACCCAATCGGTGCATTCCCGTATCTACTTTGATGTGGACTTGTAAAAGATGTTCCTGCTGCGGTGCCGCTAACCAATCTTTTAATTGATGCATATCAAACAACTCTACTTCGCACCCCGACTGAGCCAACATAGGCAGCTGCGCAGCCTCTGAATTCAAAACGAGAATGGGGCATTTTATACCCTGTGCACGAAGGCTCAGTGCTTCTTGCGCAAATGCCACACCCAAATAATCGATGTGCATTTCCTCCAATGCCCGCGCAACTTCAAAACTTCCGGTACCGTAACCCGAAGCTTTAACCATTGCCATCACTAACGTATTCGGCTGAAGTTTCGCTTGAAACTTCTGTAGGTTACGACGCATCGCACCTAGATTAATTTCTGCCCATGTACTGTGGTGTTGACGACGCAACGTTATGGCTAATTGTTCCAACTTGAAACGGCGTTGCCCCTTTATGAGGACGACCGTATCACGTAATGAAAGTCCATCAAACGCGGTTACTAAATCCCGAACCTCAGCTCGATCTTTCACCCACCATATGCGGTCCAATTCCATTTTATCCGCCATTGCTTGCGCAACTGCTGTAAGCTCAGGCGTTGCCAGTGTACTCAAAACAGCCCATTTTTTCGATGCACCTTGTTGCATCATTAATTGCTCAAGTGCCAAACGCAAGCTGTCTAAATCCGAACTGTACGTATCCTCAATCAACTTTCCCCCGTCCTTAGCCTCAATCTCTTGAAGACGCATAGGCAAGGGTTCTACTATTTTTAACCGAGCCAATGCTTCCGGTAACGGCACGCCAAGCAAAACCGCACCTGCCAGGGCGTTCATTGCATTTTCCAGCTCATAGCCGCCAGTAAAGGCAACCTCTTTCAATACATCTGGATCCAATTCTTCGCCCGGACCCCAAAGTAAAGCCGGTGGTGTCGGGAGTCCTAAAGATTGTGCTTTATCCCACCATTTTCGATGCGTAGCGATTCGTTCGCACTGAGAAAAAAGGAGCCATTTTTCTGCAAAATGCTCGTTTTCATTGCTAAAATGCTCCGAATGCGCATTCCCGAGATTAGTAAATATTCCTAAAGCTGGTCGCAGCCATTTTGCATGCGCTTCCATGGTTTCAGGACGGTCGATTCCTACTTCTATAATGGTTTTTGTGTGGGATTCCTTCAAGCTACTCATCGCTAATGCAATACCAAGTCCACTATTGAAACTTCCTGGAGTTCGGTGCACCTCAAGCGGTGTTCCTAGCAGCTGAAACAGCCATTCCTTTACCACTGTTTTACCTGTACTCCCCGTAATAGCAAGCAACGGACCGCGAAGTCCATTGCGCTTGTTTTCTGCCCAAGATTGAACGACGACTAAAGGATTTAGGTGTGCAATAAAAGCCAATTCTGGATGGGTTTCTGCACGTTGGGCGGCATCATTGCAAATAATGGTTGTGGCACCGCGGGAGATGGCCTCTTCAATGTAGTCGTGGCCGTCTGCGTGAGGTGTCTTAAGAGCAATAAAACAGGAAGGAATCGCGGCATGAATACGACGCGAATCGAAAGCAAAAGCTTCGAAATCTTGGGCCGCATTACCGTAAAGGGTTGCGCCAGCCGATAGCGCTATGTCAATCGCTTTCAGTAGCACCTGATGCGTTATTCAATTGATTGTATATGGTCCTGCTCACAGGTTCGTATTCGCCAGTTTCTCCCAGCATGAACGTTTGATCTCCAGCAACTTTTCTGTACGAGAAATGTGCGGGGCCGCCCGTTCTACGGCAAATAGCATGAAGTTTAGTAACATATTCAGCCGTTGCGAGTAGCTGGGGCATAGGACCAAAAGGACGGCCCTTAAAATCTTTATCTAAACCCGCAATGACGACACGCTTCCCTTGGTTCGCTAGGGTATTTGCCACTTCCACAATACCGTCGTCAAAAAATTGAGCTTCATCAATACCGACTACCTGCACATCATCTGCGAGTAAAAGCATGTTTGAAGAACTCTCCACGGGCATCGAAGGAATTGAATTTTTATCGTGACTAACCACTTCTTCGTCGTCGTAACGAACGTCCGAAACGGGTTTGAAGATTTCCACTTTTTGGCCGGCAATCTGCGCACGACGCATACGACGGATCAACTCTTCCGTTTTTCCGCTAAACATAGGACCACAGACGACTTCGATCCAGCCGCCTAATTGTTGGTTAAATTCTACTCCAGGTTGAAACATGAGGGGACTTTCGTGCTACATTCAAGGCATTAAAGGTAGATAATAAGATGCAGAGCCAAAGCCC
>JAQWJX010000013.1:0-1711 GCA_029248145.1 Schleiferiaceae bacterium
CGAAGACAAAATGTCTTCGGGTCTCGGGTAGTAGCGGAGGCAGGACTCGAACCTACGACCTTCGGGTTATGAGCCCGACGAGCTACCAACTGCTCCACTCCGCGTTATTGTGGGGCAAATGTAAGTGAATTAGTGGACTCAAGCCAAACTAAATTGATACAATCTCAATTATACTAAATGAACTGAAGAACAGAGCTCTAGATCCTTTAATCGTAAATTCAAGTCGATTAAATGATATACTTTCGAAAAATCAGGCACTAAAAAGACGCTCTAAATACGCAGGACCCTTTTCTATTTCCGAACGATCACATTGCCTTTTAATCTCACCGGATTGCAAGAAAACTGCCGTATCGCAGAGCTCTACGACCTCCTGCATGATGTGCGTGGAAAATAGAACGGTTTTATCTGTGGCGATGTTTTTAAGCAACGTACGAATTTCAATTAATTGGGCTGGATCTAACCCTGTGGTGGGTTCATCTAAAATGAGTACTTCTGGATCTGGAATCAACGCAGCAGCTAATCCAACCCGCTGTCGATAGCCCTTAGATAAAGAACCTATTTTCTTATGCTGTTCAGGTCCTAAAACCGTTTGCTCAATAACTGTTGGGATTCGTTCCTTATCTACTTTATAGAGTTGAGCAACGTATTCCAAATACTCGCGCACATAAATCTCGAGATATTGCGGATTATGTTCAGGCAGGTAACCTAACGACCGTTGCACCTCGAGGGGCGATGCAATCACATCTACTCCATTCACCATAGCCGCACCAGAGCTGGGTAAGATTGCGCCGGTAATGATTTTCATAAGTGTACTCTTCCCAGCACCGTTCGGGCCTAAAAGTCCTGTGATTTGGCCTTTCTCAATGGTCAAAGTCACTTCATTCAGCGCCTTTTGAGCTCCGTAATCTTTAGAAATATCTGTTAGCTCGATACTCATGACTTAATACCCATTAAATCTAAGAAGAAGGCGTATTCCATCGCCGTTTCCTTTAAGCTTTCAAAACGACCTGAGGCACCACCATGACCGGTTTCCATATTACAATACATCAGCAGAGGTTCCCTCCTGTTTGTGCGTAATTTACGCAAGCGTGCAACCCATTTTGCAGGCTCCCAGTATTGTACCTGGCTGTCGTGTAAGCCAGTTGTAATAAGCATAGCTGGATAGTCTTGAGCTGTTACATTATCATACGGGCTATAGCTCTTCATGTAGTTGTAACTGTCCTCATTATTTGGATTGCCCCATTCGTCATATTCCCCTGTAGTAAGCGGAATAGTTTCATCAAGCATCGTAGTCATGACATCCACAAAAGGCACAGCTGCTAGCACCCCTCTAAAAAGATCGGGACGTAGATTTACCACTGTTCCCATTAATAAGCCACCTGCACTTCCTCCTGAAGCCATTAAGGTCTCTGAAGAAGCATAGCCCTGCTCTGCAAGGGTCTCTGCACAACTAATGAAATCCGTAAAGGTGTTCATCTTATCGAACATTTTACCGTTCTCATACCATGGTCTTCCTAGGTATTGGGATCCTCGAATGTGCGCTATGACGTAAACAAAACCACGGTCTAGTAGGCTTAATCGGACACTAGAGAATTGTGGATCAACAGTGATTCCATAGCTACCGTACCCATAAAGCATTGTTGGGTTAGGACCGTCGGAACGAAGTTTGTCTTTTCGATACACCATAGACATCGGAACTTGTGTTCCATCT
>JAQWJX010000044.1:0-10253 GCA_029248145.1 Schleiferiaceae bacterium
ATGCAGTAATTGTGGCAGCGGTGGTGGCGTTCCAAAGGGTTGTCAAAGCAACGGCTCATGTGGAACTGGAGGATGCGGAAAACTGTCGGTCTATGACTGGCTTTCAAATATGGAACTACCCTCGACAGATCAAGCTTTTGATTGGGTTGAGGTCAGATTTAAGAACGGACGCAAGGAATTTTTCCACAATGCAGAAGGTCTTCCACTCCAGATCGGAGATGCTGTGGCTGTAGAAGCCCACTCCGGACACGACATAGGAAACGTCTCTATCACCGGGGAGCTGGTAAAGCTCCAGATGAATAAAAAGAAATTCAGGTATGAATCGGAAGAGAATCCGAACAAAGTATACCGTAAAGCGTCAGAGCGCGATTTAGAGAAATGGGCTGAGGCTCGAGCGCGCGAAAAGCAAACCATGATGCAGAGCCGCGATGTGGCCCAGCGTCTAGGGTTGAAGATGAAAATTTCCGATGTGGAATTTCAGGGCGACGGTTCTAAATCGACGTTTTACTACACGGCAGATGAGCGCGTAGATTTCCGTCAATTGATCCGTGAATTGGCCCAATTGTTCTCCGTTCGTATTGAAATGAAACAGATCGGCGCACGCCAGGAAGCCCAGCGTTTAGGTGGTATAGGTTCCTGTGGCCGTGAGTTGTGTTGTTCTACCTGGCTCAGTGATTTCCGCAGTGTGAATACTGCGGCAGCGCGCTATCAACAGCTCAGTCTGAATCCGCAAAAGTTGGCGGGCCAGTGTGGGAAGTTGAAGTGCTGCTTGAACTATGAATTAGACAGTTACATCGAAGCAGTGAAGCGATTCCCATCGCCTTCAAAGAAACTCAAGCTTGCGAAAGGCGTAGCGTTCTTCCAGAAAATGGACATTTTCAAAGAGATGCTGTGGTATTCGCTCGACAGCGATCCAAACAACTGGGTGCCGCTAAAGCTCGACCAGGTTCTTGAGATTGTTGAAGCGAACAAACAAGGGGAAACCCCAGACAACCTTGCAGAATTTGCGTACATCGAACAACCAAAAGCGAAAGCTGAGGTTGCAGTGGCCGATTTTGTTGGTGGTAGCGCCGAAGACAGCATCACACGTTTTGATCAGCCAAAGGGCGGTAAAAACCGTGGTGGACGCAACAGAAATCGCGGCGGTCGTAACCGCAATGGTAAGAAGCCAAACGCACCGAAAAAAGCAGAATAATGCCGTTTTTTGCGCAAAAACACATAAAAACAGCTGAAAACCGACTCGTTTTGGGTCTTTTTTCACTGTTTTTGCTTTTTCTGCAAGGTTGTTCGGCGCCTCCAGTTTTGGATGAATTGACCAGCTTTGAAAACAACCGGTGGCATTTAGATAGCGCGATCACGGTGCAGTGGGCGCCCGAAGATGCAGAAACGCCGGTTTTCATGGGCATGTACGTCCGGCATCTAGACGACTACGCGTACAACAATCTCTACCTCTTTCGCACCATACGTTCGAGTCAGGGCGTGGAATATTCTGATACCGTAAACATGGCATTGGCAGACGATCTGGGCCGATGGAATGGAACGGGAATGAGCACACTTAAAACGGTTTTCGCGCCCATAGGTGGAGGTGCTGTTCGCTTCAGAGGAAACGAGCGTTACACCTTGTCCATCGTTCATGGCATGCGTGATACCGTACTCACGGGAATTCAAGATGTCATTGTGAAATTTGAGCAGGCAGAGAACTAGGTCCGCCTAAAACTGCAGCTGCTCCCAAAGCACATCCATAAGATGTACTGCGCTTCGCGAACTGAGGTCATCGATCTGATGACGACACGAAGTTCCAGTCGCAACGATGTGTTCACCTTCGAATGCTTCAATGGCCGGTAGTAAAACCAAATCTGCCATCTTTTTACTCATTTCGAAATTTTCGCGTTTCATTCCGTACGATCCAGCCATACCGCAGCAACTACTTTTCACTCGATTTACTTTCGCTCCTAAAAGGAGTTGCAGTACATAGGCCGTATCGCCTGCGCTTTCTAAACTTTTCTGGTGGCAGTGCACGTGGAGTAAAATTTCCTCTGGGTATGGCGCGAAGAGTTCCTTCGTCCCGTTTAGCTTTGGCAATTCGTCTGCCAAGAACTTATCAATCGTTGCTATCTTTTGATCTTCAATCCACTTCTTTTCCTCTGGCAACAACCGACCGTATTCGTCTACCGCGCTAAGAACTGCGCTTGCCTCTACACCTAAAATCGGTGCGTTTTTGAGCGTTTTTTCCGCATTTTGCAGCTTTTTTAGTGCTTTTTGGGCTAGTTTCTTCGATTCTGGTAAAAAACCACCACTTAGCGCTGCACGCCCACTTGGGCTACAAACGACTGCGGGATTGTAGCCGAGCGCGCCGAGCACATCACAAGCTTTGCCCACCAACATCGGATCATTTGCCTGGGTAAATTCATCTACCCACAAAATCACGGCGCGCTCGCGGCCAGCGGCGCTTTCTACCGAATAGCTTTTTTCATAGGCTTTCATATAGGCCGGTGGTGCCAGCCCCGGAACAGATCGCTCTGGGTGAATGCCCATCAATCGTTTGGTCAATCCTGATTTCAAAACAGGATTGATCAAACGCCACCATCCTTGGTAGCGTAAGCTCTTATGAAAGTTGGCAAAGGCCTTATCCGCTATGGTGCGTTTAGAGCGGTTTTGGTACAGGTATTCTGCTTTCATTGCCGCCATATCCACCCCGGAAGGACACTCTTTCGTACAGCCTTTACAGCCCACACAATGTTGCATCGCCTCGGCCAATTCTGGCGCTTTAAATCCTTCTATACTTTGCTCGGTCAATACGCTGCGGAGCACATTCGCCCGCCCACGCGTACTGTCCCATTCATCGCGGGAGGCCATATAAGAAGGACACATCAGAGCTCCCGTATGCGGCAGTCGTCGGCAGTCGCCAGATCCATTGCACTTTTCTACAGCACGCAGAAAGCCGCCTTCTTCGGCGAAAGGGAACTGGGTATCTAAGACGGGCTCGGCGCGGTCCAACTCATACCGTAGGTCTTCGTTCATGGGTTTGGCTCCTACGATCTTGCCCGGGTTGAGTCGATTCTCTGGATCCCAAGCCTTTTTGAAACTTTCCATCCAAGGATAGACCTCAGGACCGTAAAAGTCTTTAATGAAAGCGGCACGTACTCGACCGTCGCCGTGCTCGCCAGATAAGGATCCACCGTATTTCTTGACGAGCGCGGCGCTGGCCTTGCTGATCTCATACAGCAATCGGACCCCTTCAGAAGTCTTCAAATTCAAAATAGGTCTCAAGTGCAATTCCCCGGCACCGGCATGCGCGTAATACACACTTTCTTGGCCGAAGCCTTGCATCAATGCATCAAACTCACGGATGTAGTCTTGGAGCACCTCGATGCGTACGGCGGTATCTTCAATACACGCTACGGGTTTTGCATCGCCCGGCACGTTGGAAAGTAGTCCCAATCCTGCCGCACGGAGCTTCCAGACTTTATCGCTTTCGTCACCGAATAATTCCGCCTTAGCATAGCTAGAATCTGTGGGTAATGCCGCGAGATTTTCAGCCAATTCTGCCTCGCTTTCGCCACGAACTTCCACCAATAAAATAGCAGCAGGATCGCCCTGAACGAAATTGCGGTAGCTGGAATATTCTTTACTCTCACGTGTACATTCGAGAATGATGCGGTCCATCAACTCCAACTGGTAAGGCCGCTGCTTCATCAGCGCGGGTGTTGCCCCCATGGCATCATCCATACTGCGGAAATGCAACGCTGCAACGGCAATATGTGCAGGGGGCAGCGGATCCAATTTCAATCGAATTTTCTTGGTAATACCCAATGTCCCTTCCGAGCCGCACAGTACTTGCAGCAGCGCTTTTGGGTCTGCACCAATCAAATCAATGGCATAGCCGGTGTTGCGCCTGTGAATGCTTGGATCTGGAAAATATGTGGCAAGGTTCTCTTCAGCCCAAGCTTCAGCCCACTGTTCGCGCCAAAGTTCAACGGCTTCAGGAATTTCTCGCACCCCTTCAGAGTCGATATTGCCCATAGCGCGCAACACGCCATCTGCGGTGACATATTCCATACCTACTAATTTCTCTCGGGTGGTTCCGTATGAAATAGAGGTAGAGCCGGAGCTGTTATTGCCGACCATGCCGCCCATCATACAGCGGTTGGAGGTGGAGGTGTTGGGACCGAAAAACAGTCCATGTTCTTTTAAGTGGTGGTTGAGTTCGTCCCGGACCACACCGGGTTGTACCTCTGCCCATCGCTCCTCTACGTTGATGTGGAGAATGGCGTTCATGTGCCTTCCGGTATCCAGGACCGTACCACCGCCCACGACTTGACCCGCGAGGGAGGTTCCTGCGGCGCGTGGGATCAGTGCGTTGCCTGATTTTACCAGCGTAATAACCTCTTCTGTGGACTTTGGAAAGGTAACAGATTCAGGCGTTTCCTGATAGATGGAAGCATCCTGCGCATAGGCGCGTTGAAGGAGTTTATCGCTGGGTTGAGTCACAGTATCACACCATAAAATTGTCCGTCAACTGACCTTCGCCCAATTCCGCATTCCCTGTATTCAGGTGACGCAATAACGGACAAGGGCGGTAGCGGTCGTCGCCATAGTGTTTGTGGCAGCGCTTCAAGGTGCCGAGCACTTGGTCCCAGCCCATCTCACGTCCCCACTGAATGGGTCCTTTAGGGTAATTTACCCCTTTAGTCATGGCGAGATCAACGTTTTCCGGAGCGGCAATGCCTTGCCATACTGCATCTAAGGCTTCATTAATAATGAGGCACAGAATGCGTTCGACTATTTTTTCGCTCAGCATGGGATCAATTTCTGCTTCTTCTTGCGCCACGACTGCGGCGTTCATACCGCTAGCGTAGTTGTAGAAACCGCGGCCGGTTTTACGACCGTACAATCCCGCTTCTTTAAGTCTTTTTTGGGTGATGGAAGGTCTGAACCGAGGGTCGTAAAAGAATTGGCTCCAGACGGTTTCCGTCACCGTATAATTTACGTCGTGCCCTATGAGATCGGTCAATTCAAAAGGTCCCATTCGAAACCCTATACTTTTCACTGCGGCATCAATCTCAGCAACACTTGCCACTCCTTCTTCATAGAGTTTAATGGCCTCACTGTAAAACGGACGTGCCACTTTATTCACGATAAACCCGGGCGTATCTTTTGCCACAACAGGTACTTTACCCCATTGCTGCATTAAGGCTTCCATGCGCTCGGTAAAGTCATCGCCGGTTTTCACTCCAGGCACAACCTCTACCAAAGGCATCAACGGTGCTGGGTTGAAAAAGTGCAAACCGCCGAAGCGTTCAGGATGTTTTAGGCCAGCTGAAAGTGCTGCTATGCTGAGACTGGAGGTGTTGGTGCACAGCCAAGCGGTTTCAGCAATTAGTGGCTCAACTTGCGCGAACAACGCTTTTTTCACTTCGAGGTCTTCAATCACGGCTTCAACCACTAAATCTGCGCCCGAAACGGCATTTAAATCTGCACTCCAACGCATGCGGCCCAGCATTTCTTCTTTTTGGTCTGAAGTGATTTTACCTTTCTCCGCTAACCGATGAAAAATCTTTTCTATCGAAGCTTTACTGCGGTCTGTAGCGCCGGGGAAGCTGTCGTAATACACCACATGGCAACCGTTCTGTACGGCTATCTGTCCAATTCCGGTGCCCATGGCACCGGCACCTAAAACGGCTACTTTCATTTTATTCTCCTTTAAATTCAGGTGCGCGCTTTTCCAAAAACGACTGGACACCTTCGTTGAAATCGTATGTTTTTCCTGCTTTGGTCTGCAGTGCTTCTTCTAGGTCCAATTGCGTGTTGAGATCATTCGTTGCCGCTGCGTTCAACGCCCGTTTAGTCAACGCCAAAGCCTTAGTTGGCATCTGAGCCATGCGCAGCGCCAATGCAGCAACTTCTCCTTCGTAACGCTCTTCCGGGAACACCTGATACACCATTCCCATGCGCTGCGCTTGAGCAGCAGGTACCTTATCGCCGGTCATCATCAGTGCACTCGCGTGCTGAAAACCGACCAATCTAGGCAGGGTAAACGTACCTCCGCTATCTGGAATAAGGCCAATTTTACTAAAGGCTTGCACAAAACTTGCCTTTTCGTGAGCCACTACAATATCACAAGCGAGCGCAATATTTGCACCTGCCCCAGCAGCAACACCGTTGACCGCTGCAATGACCGGCTTCGGTAATTCTCTAATGGCTTTAATGATGGGATTGTAATGCTTCGCGACGATGTCGCGCAACGTGGGGCCATCTTTAGCGATGGCTTCGCCTAGGTCTTGACCGGCACAAAAGGCCTTACCTGCTCCAGTAATCACCACGCAACGAACTTTCGCATCTGTCGCAGCGAGGCGCAAAGCTTCCTGCACACCTAAGGCGAGTTCGCGGTTAAATGCGTTGAATTTGTCTGGACGGTCGAAGGTAATGGTCAATACACCTTCTCTTGTAGTTACTTCTAACATGCTTCCTTGGGTTTGTCTCCCCAAGGTACAGTATAGGCGGCTTTACTACAACTTAATGGAACGCATCATTGCCTCCATTTCTAACACTACATTTCGCTTCTTCGCGGTAGGTCCGTAGAGGAGACTTTCGATGGTCAATATGCGGTCGTTTTTGTCGTCGTAAAAGGTGTAGGATAAGTACGGGCCACCCATAAAATCGCCATTCATTCGCCACAATCCGCGCGTTTCAATAGCAAACATCCCGCTGATTTCTGTATTCTCAATGCTGGGTGGAATCATTAATTCAGTAGACATATAGGATCCTTCATAACTGCCCTCAAAATAGTTTTTTCCAATGCTGTCGCGGTGCGCAATAATAGCATCAACACTGACCAGACCTTCCGTCATGGGGCGTTCGCTGACCATTACGTACTGAATAGTTTTCACCGTTTTCGTTGCGAAAATCTTGAGGTTTTCCTTGTCTAACGTGGGGTCAAACCCCTGATGCAGCAGCATACTTTTGATGCCGATTGCCTTTAAGTTCTCGTGGGTATAGGCGTAGGCCGATTTCTTCAATCGACCCTGAATTACGCTCATGTCGTGCTCTTTAAATGCAGCCATCAATTGCTTTGCGCTTTCTTTTATGGATTTCGCTACAGCTTTCTCGCTCGGTGCAGTTATGCGAACGATCCGTTG
Source organism: Schleiferiaceae bacterium (assembly GCA_029248145.1). Lineage (GTDB taxonomy): Bacteria > Bacteroidota > Bacteroidia > Flavobacteriales > Schleiferiaceae > UBA10364. The sequence goes on from JAQWJX010000044.1 coordinate 7,140, forward strand.
CGGACGCGCCCATAAATCTTTCTGCATTTTCACGAAGGAGGTATCGCTTTTTTCAACCCAGAGAATGCTCTTTGTTTTCTGTAGAATTTTATTGACGTCCTTCGGCTCAACTCTAGAGGCGTCGAAATAGGCTTCCGCTTGTGGCAATCCTTCTACATCTGCAAGGTACAGCGCTCTGAATTCTTCCCCCGGTGCACCTTCCCAAAGCTCATCTGGCATGACCAGCAAAAGTTCACTGTGCGTGCCGCTTGAAGGGGGCAGTATGCGCTGCTTTTTTTTGGTGGTACCGTCGGCATTTTTCTCTGCACATCCACTAAAGAGGACAAGAGAAAACGAAGCAGTAACAAGAAATGTGGCTAAAGCGCTATTGCGAAACATAATGCAGGATTTAGTGCTTGAAAATAGGCAAAAAGTAGACCAAAGCGTCCCTCTAGCGCGTCGGTTTAGATGCGGCGCGGATAAACTACAATGCGTTGACCTATACGAATCATATCTGAAGTTAGGCCGTTCCAACGTTTGATCTCACTCACGCCTACTCCATATTTCCCGGCAATGTGACCTAAGGTTTCGCCGCTTTTAACGCGATGTGTTGTACGCTCATTCATTTGGGTGAATTCGGGCATAGCACTGGCGCGCGACTCAAAATAGCCAGCAGCAATCGAATAAATAGAATCCTGCTGGGCTCTAAAGGATGCTGCACTTTCCTTAGGCAGGGTGATGAAATAATCTGTACCATCGACTACAGGAATAATCTTATACCTGTACTGTGGATTTAAGAATTCCTGCAGGTCGGGTGCCACACTTAGCTGCTGTTCCACCTGTTGAAAGTGTAATTGGTTTGTAACGCGGACCGTATCGGTTTCAATATAGTAGGCAGGTATATCTGCGGGTCCTACACCGTACATGTGCCCGTACTCCATGGCATAAGTCGCTGCTATGAATAGCGGTACGTACGCCGAAGTTTCACGTGGTAAAAACGGACGAATTTCCCAGTAGGAGGTTTTTCCCCCACTACGTCGTATGGCCTTACGAACATTGCCGGGACCACTGTTGTACGCTGCTAAAACGAGGTTCCAATCTTCAAATACCGCATACATTTTGAGCATGTATTGGCATGCAGCTTCGGTACTTTTCAAAGGATCATTGCGGTCATCAACATAGCTGTTGACCTTGAGGTCATACATCTTACCTGTACTGTACATGAACTGCCATAATCCAGTTGCACCGACGTAGGAGCGGGCCTTAGGGTTTAACGCACTTTCTACAACTGCCAGGTATTTAATCTCTAACGGCATGTCATATTTGTCGAGGTGTTCCTCGAACATGGGGAAGTAGAATTGACCGTGAGCCATCATGCGACTCAACCGCGCAGTACCAAATTTAAGGTAGCGCTCGATGTATTTTCGAACCGTTGGGTTGTAGGTCATCTCAAACGGAGTACGTTGGTCCAATTCCGCCATGTAGTGTTCAAAGATGCTGTCCGTTAGCGGCAGCGGATGTACGGTGTCAATGGTTTTAACCTGAGCTGCGGTGCGAAAAACATGCTCAGAATCCAATTTTGCAAGACGGTCATCCAGTGCCCAGAGTGCGGCGCTATCTAAAGCAGTTGACGCCGCAAGCCCCGTTGCGTTTGTATCAGCGGATAATGCAGTTGTGTCGCTATTTTGACTAAAAGCAATAGCGAAAATGAAGGTAAAAAGTAAGGTGGTTGTCGTACGCATTCTTAGTGGTTTTGGATCCAATCGGCCATGGCCAATACGTCCAAATCCGCACCGTTACTTCCCATGAGCTGAAGACCCATCGGTAGTCCGTTTGCATGGACGCCCATAGGAATACTAACGGCGGGAACGCCTGCAATATTTGCTTGAACTGTAAAAATATCTTCTAAATAATTCACGGTAGGGTCGCTCACTTCGCGTCCTATCTCAAACGCTGTCGTAGGCGAGGTAGGACATAAAATAGCGTCGTATTCTTCTAACGTTTTGTCGGTCCACTCTTGAACCAAACGACGGGCCGATTGTGCCTTGCCAAAGAATGAATCGTAATATCCGGAGCTCAATACGAAGGTCCCCAACATAATACGGCGTTGTACTTCTTTACCAAATCCTGCGCTGCGGCTGAGTTTATAAACGCTCTCAAGATCCGTGCTTTCTGGGTGGCGGTAACCTGCGTGAACCCCGTCAAACCTCGCGAGGTTGGAACTGGCTTCAGCCGTGGTAATGATGTAATAAATGGGAACCAGCGTATTCAAGAGCTCTAGCTCTACCGGCTCAACGACTACCCCTGCGTTTTCAAGCAGTTCGAGCTGGGCCATAAATGCCTTGCGAACGCCTTCGTCTACTGCAGGATTGTCCACTGCGGTTTTTAGGTACGCCACTTTTTTGGGCTGGCCCTTTGTAACAGGAGTTAATGGTTCTTGCATCGCCGTTGCGTCAAAAGCATCCGGTCCAGCAATGACTTCCATGATGCGGGCCGCGTCTTTCACTGAAGTGGTGAACGGACCGATCTGGTCAAAACTGCTGGCATAGGCGATCAACCCGTGGCGACTTACGCGGCCGTAGGAAGGCTTGAAGCCAACGGTTCCCGTAAAACTTGCAGGCTGGCGAATAGAGCCGCCGGTATCAGACCCTAATGCAGCATGGCAAAGACCGGCTGCAACTGCAGCAGCAGAGCCACCTGAGGAACCGCCTGGTACCTTTGTAGGATCGTGTGGATTTTTCGTTGGGCCAAAGGCAGAATTTTCATTCCCTGATCCCATAGCAAATTCATCACAGTTGGTACGGCCAATAAACACAGCATCTGCGGCAAGCAAACGCTCCACAGCCGTAGCTGAAAATTGGCTCTCGAAACCGTCTAAGATTTTCGACGCAGCACTGACTGTATGACCACGGTAGCAAATATTATCTTTCAACGCAATGACCATTCCTGCAAGGGAACCTGCCGTTCCTGCAGCAATTTTTTCATCGACTTGCGCCGCTTGCGCGCGCGCTTCATCTGCCCAAACTTCTAGAAAAATGTTGAGGTCTTTCGTTTGGTCAATTTTTGCCAAAAACTGTTCAACCGCCTGGGCCGTGGTACTCATATGCGCTATGTTGGGATGGGTTTACTCTTTCG
>JAQWJX010000053.1:0-8833 GCA_029248145.1 Schleiferiaceae bacterium
GAATTACTAGTTCAATTGAACGAAGAATTTGGTCAAACGGTCGTCGTTGTTACCCATAATGATCAGCTCGCTGCCCTGGGTAAGAAACAATGGGTCATGACCGACGGACTGCTTAAAGCTTAATTACTTCAAATTTATGAACGGCGCTCGCATTCGCACTATCCAGATTTCCCGTAGGCTCATCTGCGAGTAAAATGCTCGGGTTATTAATGAGCGCTCGCGCAATGGCTACGCGCTGCTGCTCTCCACCACTTAATTCATTCGGTAAATGATGTGCTCGATCGACAATACCTAAAAAAGCCAATTTCTCTAAGGCATCCTTTTCGGCCGCATCGTCCATTTTTTTACCAATCCACCTTGGGAGAAGCACATTTTCTAATGCGGTAAGTTCGGGCAGTAGATTATGAAACTGAAAGACTAAGCCGATTTTTTCGTTTCGCATTTGATTCAACGCTGATTTATCTAAATCTTGAATGGCGCTGCCTTCGAAATCTATGGTACCCTCTGTGGCAGCATCCAATCCTGCGATCAGGTGTAGTAATGTGCTTTTACCCGCCCCCGAAGGGCCGACAATACTAACAAAGTCACCGGGCACGATGGTTGCATCAATGCCTCGAAGAACCTGAGTGGTTCCGTACGATTTCTTTATTCCTTTTAGCGCGATCATAAGCTGCAAATTAGGCTATTTCAGTAACTCAGCATAATCTAAAAAATACACTAAGCGTATAGAGAATACCTGATCCGTTCCCGTTTGGCTGATGTCCTTCATGTTGTTCCAATAATTCAGCGCAATAGCGTCGTCTGCCCGGGCAAATGAAGCACGATACAACAGGTTGAGTTCACGTCCAGGTGCCATCCACCAAACGTATTTAAAGTCTACATTGAAGATGTTGATGCGTAAATCTTGATCGGTATATGCCGAAGAAGGAGTTAAGCCACCCTCAGGAGTGAGGTGAAAAAGTTCTTGGGAGTCAATTCTATTCCAGGCATGTCGCGCATTTACCGTGAGGTAGGAATTTGGACCAAACAAATATTGGCCTTCCAAACTTTGTGTAAATTCTTTGCGCTCTCGCATGGCCATACCTATACTATCGGTTGAGACCGTTTGCGCCCAACCCACATTTCTGTGGTTGCCTAAGGAGATTTCAGTTCTAAAATTGAATTGGTCGTTCACCCTAAAAATCAAGAGGGAAGAGCCATAGTAGCCTCGAGCACCCCAATCTGCCCAGCGCCATTGTCCACCTCGTAATTCGTAGGCAAAAGGTTTTCTGAAATCAGAGCTAACCCATGCGTTGTGCCAAAATGATGCAGGATTTATGCGGTATCTGCCCCAAACACGAGTGTCGTAAAAGTCGTACTCTTCAGGACGCGCCTCGAGATCATAGCCAAAGGCTAAGAAGCTTTTTGTTAAAGCGAAATAGCTGTATTCTAAATGTATTCTCTCGAATGTTTGAGGCTCAAACAACTGGCGGTACTGCAAGGTTACACGGTTTCTTCTGCGCAGCAATCGTTTATTAGGTGCAAGCAGTTGATGGCTGAATGAAAAATCTTGATGGATCTTATTCCCTCTACGTTGGAATCCTAAGTCATTTGGGTCAAAATTTGGAGTGACTACGTCTAATTCATGCTCCCAGCGCCAAGCGCCTGTTTGTTTTCCCATTTCCCAACCACCAGCGACACCGGTGTAGGGATTTTCCAAATCGTATACACTGCTTTGTGCGGCAGTGGCATTGAAAAAATGGCTATTCTCTAATAGGTTGAGATTCGCAGTTACCGCAGAAACGCGTGCATCACGGGTAGATCCGGTAGTGTTCGAGCGAAGCACGTGGGTGTTTATAAAACCAATAGAGTTATTGGTGCCAATGCGCTGGTCCACGGCGAAGACATTATAATTAGTCATCGGTTCTGTAAGTACTTCAATAGCAGCACCCGTTGAATCTTGACCGAAAGCATAGTTATTTGCCGTAAGAGCATTAAGCAACCCAATACTGAGATTCTGATCCGTAGTTCCAGAGACCTTTGTTGCATTTAACATTCGAGTAAAACTCTGCGTTGTATTCTCGAGATCCCCCAGATTAGCATTGGTGAAGTTTTTAGGATTACCGCCAATCCGTCTACTGTAGAAAAGTCCTGCTTTATTGAAAAGATTGACACCCTCAGTGAAAAATTGACGGTTTTCATCGAAGCGTTGTTCAAAGGCTTCAAAGTTCACAAACTGTTCATCATATGCAACTTGAGAAAAGTCAGGGAGCAGCGTCATATCTAGTGTGAAACTTTTGTTGAGTCCAATTTTGATGTCGGCTCCAGCTGTTCCTGTACTGCTCGTATTACCCGTACTATTACGCAAAACTGAACCAGTAAAGTTGGGTCTTAAGCTGATGCGCTTGGGTGGGTTCATTATGCGTATGCCCTCCAATATCCCGCTTTGAAGAGATTCGTTTTCAAAATTTCTATCGATGGGGTTCCAGCTGTACAGGGTGCGCGTACTGCGAATGGATCTTTTAATATTAAAACCCCAGGGCTTCGGAGCTTCACCATCCTTCGTACGTGGCATTCGTAATACTCGGTAGGGAATGAAAATTTCAGCGTTCCACGAATGTTCCGTTTTCACAACGGCACTGTACCAAACGGCATTCCAACTTCCATCTTCATCGTCGTCATTTGTCGCACGAGAATCGCCTTGAACACCGGCGGCACTCAGGTAAAAATTAAAATCATTCGATCCGTCGTTGAATGGATTGATGATGATTTGAACCCAGTCCGTATTTGCATTGACTCGGTCCCTCGGAGTTAATTGGCTCAATATCGGTGCAGTATCGTCCGCAAAAGCAAAAGCTATATACAGTCCTTTCTCAGTGTAGAATAAACGGACATCATCAGCAATACCATCGGGTGTTGCAGAAGGCTCAGGGAAGTAACATTCTAAAGGAGCCAATTGCGCCGCTGTATCCCATTGCGGCTCAGACAAAGCACCATCAATGCGCATACCTTCATCTGGTAATGCTGGAATAAATGCTGATTTTGGCAAATTTTGGGCATTAAGGCCAAAAAAAAGGAATGCCAATAGGAGTATTAGGTAGGTTTTGGGCATGCGCAAATATCGGTAATCGATTGGATATATTGATTTAACAACTTTACCAGTTAAAAAGGTTCATCGTTCAAAGGTTGTGCCCTAAATTTGTAGACAAATCAAGGAACACATATGAACCTCCACGAATATCAAGGAAAAGAAATTTTAGCCGGTTACGGCGTACGTATTCAACGCGGAAAAGTGGCTCAAACGCCAGCAGAGGCCGTTGAAGTAGCGAAACAACTCACTGAAGAAACCGGTACCTCTTGGTACGTAGTTAAGGCACAAGTTCACGCTGGCGGTCGCGGAAAAGGCGGTGGGGTGAAGCTTGCAAAGGGCATTGATAAGGTGGAAGAAGTAGCTGCTAGTATTGTAGGGATGCAATTGGTTACCCCTCAAACTTCAGCAGAAGGAAAGAAAGTACATCAAGTGTTGGTTGCTGAAGATGTGTATTATCCTGGGGAAAGTGAAACTTCAGAGTTCTACATGTCGGTCTTGCTCAACCGTTCTACTGGACGCAATATGATTATGTATTCCACTGAGGGTGGTATGGACATTGAGACTGTTGCAGAGGAGACACCGCATTTAATTTTTACTGAAGAGATTGACCCTAAGGTAGGTTTGACCGGATTCCAAGCGCGCAAGATTGCTTTCAATTTGGGTCTAAGTGGTGCTGCTTTTAAAGACATGACGAAATTCGTCACCGCACTTTACCGTGCGTATGAAGGCGCAGATGCTTCTTTATTTGAAATCAATCCAGTTTTAAAGACTTCCGACGATAAAATCTTGGCTGTAGATGCAAAGGTAACCATCGATGATAACGCATTATACCGTCACAAGGACATCGCAGAAATGCGCGATACGCGTGAAGAAGAAGCTATAGAAGTCGAGGCAGGCGAAGCCGGTCTAAACTTTGTCAAGCTTGACGGTAATGTAGGTTGTATGGTAAATGGAGCAGGCCTTGCTATGGCTACCATGGACATCATTAAAATGGCAGGCGGTAACCCCGCAAACTTCTTGGATGTAGGAGGAACTGCTGATGCAGCGCGTGTGGAGCAGGCGTTCCGTATTATTCTTCGCGATCAAAATGTAAAAGCAATTTTAGTCAACATTTTTGGTGGTATCGTTCGTTGTGATCGTGTTGCTCAAGGGGTTGTTGATGCGTACAAAAACATGGGTAATATTAATGTGCCCATCATTGTTCGCCTCCAAGGAACGAATGCTGTAGAAGCAAAAAAATTAATTGACGAGAGTGGACTCGAAGTACACAGTGCGATTGCTTTGCAAGAGGCAGCAGACTTAGTACAAGAATTGGTCTAATCTTCGCAGATTCCATTTAAATTAGCCCCGAGCCATAAGCTCGGGGTTTTTTATGTCTATAGATGCACTTTTAGAGTGGAGCGCGACGCTTCTTGGATTACTGTTCATATATGGCTTAATCAAACGAAAGGTTTGGGCGTGGCCCTTTGGAACGCTTTCCTCCGCGCTTTCTGTTGCATTATTCCTTCGAGCCGGCCTGTATGCGGAATGTGGTCTTTATTTTGTGTACGTTCTCATGGGCTTTTATGGTTGGAGCCAATGGTCTGTTCAATCTTCCAGCGAGCGTGTTGCGTTGGTTTCACTTCCAATAAAGTTTCAATACCGGGCATTGCTCGGAATTCCTGCCGCTCTCGGATTAGGCTACGCTCTGAATACTTTGCCTGGTGTGTCCTATGCCTATTTCGACGCTTTTACTACCGTCTTTGGATTGTGGGCGACTTGGCAGGAAGCTAAAAGAATTCGTACGGCCTTTCATTACTGGATTCCTTTAAACATCGCTTCTGTTATTCTATACGGTGTTAAAGGTCTTTGGGTGTATGCAGCCCTGATGATAATATATTCTGCAATGAGTGTAGTTGGATTTATACGATGGCGCAAATAATTCAGTTATTTTAGTGGCCAATTCGTAATTACATCAAGACATGAATGCACAAGAATATATTGACCTCGTTAAAACAACGCTCGACGCTTTAGATCCAACTCGCTTGGACCAATTAGTTGATGCCTTTCATACAACCTATGAAAAGGGAGGGAACATTTATACCATGGGTAATGGTGGATCTGGTGCTTCTGCCTCTCATGCCGCTGGCGATTTCTTAAAGGGGGCTAGCTATGGATTGGACAAACGATTCAAGATTATCTGTTTAAACGATAACCTTCCCTCAATGATGGCTATTGCCAATGATATCGGCTGGGATAGCATTTTTATAGAGCCTCTGAAAAATTTCTTGCAACCGCACGATCTAGTCATCGGTATTAGTGGCTCTGGCAACAGTAAAAACGTAGTAGCGGCGATGGAATATGCGAATAAGCAAGGTGCTACTACAGTCGCTTTAAGTGGTTTTAACGGGGGTAAAATTGCACAAATTGCGACCATCAATGTACACGCACCCGTCATGGATATGGAAGTTACTGAAGATGTACACATGGTTATTTTCAATATTGTGAAAAAGCAAATGATGGCACGCTTAATGGGCGAAAATCCATCGATGGGATCTACGTACGATCAAAGAATAGGGTAAATGAAGCGTTTCGCGCTGATAGGAGCAGCAGGATATATCGCTCCAAGGCATCTAAAAGCAATAAAAGATGTAGGAGGGGAGTTGGTTGCAGCCTATGACCCCAGTGATAGTGTAGGGCATTTAGATGCCTATTTCCCTTCGGCTGCATTTTTTACAGAATTTGAGAGATTCGACAGGCATTTGAACAAGCTTTCGGAGCGTGGACAGGGAGTAGATTATATCAGTATTTGTTCTCCTAATTATCTTCATGACAGTCATATTCGGTATGCACTCCGCATGAATGCACACTGCATTTGCGAAAAGCCTTTGACGCTAAGGCCATGGAATATAGATGGTTTAAGTTCGGTTAGTCAAAGTACTGATAAAAAGGTATTTACGATACTTCAATTGCGCTTGCATGAACGGGTAATCGCTCTAAAGAAGGAAGTGGAAGACCAATTAAAATCGAATCCTACTCACATCTTTGACGTGGAGCTGACCTACATCACCTCTCGGGGTAATTGGTATTATGCTTCTTGGAAAGGCGATGAAGAAAAAAGTGGTGGAATTGCTACAAACATCGGGGTACATTTCTTTGATATGTTGCATTGGATTTTTGGTCCAGTCCAGCATCAAAAAGTACATGTCCGTTCTCACGATCGAGCTTCAGGAGTCTTGTCTTTTAAAAACGCAAATGTTCGGTGGTTTCTGAGCATTAATGCGGCAACATTACCTGAAGTGGTTGTGCAAAATGAGGGTAGAATCCACCGTAGTTTACGTTTCGATCAATGGTCTTTCGATTTTACCGAAGGCTTTACAGAATTACATTCTCGTTCTTACGCGCACATTCTCAACGGTGAAGGCTTTTCAGAGCGTGACGCACATGCCGCGATTGGTATCGTTCATAGTATGCGTGAATCACAGATCAGTCCGTTAGATTCCGGCGCGCATCCGTTAGCTTCTTTACCCCAAGATTCGCATCCTTTTTATCCTTTAAAAGAATCGTAATCGCCTCTTTATAGGCGTTGTAAGAAGTAGTCAATAGTTATTCACACTTCTTTAGGAAGGCGTTTAGTTTTGTTAGCTTTGAGAGTACCTCATTAGGACTTTACGCCTCTATGTTTTTAATATTTGATACTGAAACTACCGGTTTTCCAAAGAATTGGAATGCCCCCATTACGGACCTTGATAATTGGCCTCGTGTGGTTCAATTGGCATGGCAAATCCACGATGAGAACGGCGCGCTGGTGGAAGTTCAGGATCATATTATTTATCCAGACGGATTTGATATACCGTTTAATGCAACAAAAGTGCACGGTATTTCTACGGAACGCGCTAAGAGCGAGGGAAAACCGCTCGAGGATGTTTTAACGATTTTTGAAACGGCCCTTGAAAAGTGCGAATACCTTGTGGGGCACAATGTCAATTTTGATCTTAATGTAACCGGTTGTGAATACTACAGAATCAAGGGTGTCAATCCGTTGGACGCAAAAAAATCTTTAGACTCATGTACCGAAACGACGGCCAAATTATGTGAGTTACCAGGTGGACGAGGAGGTAAGTTTAAACTACCAAAACTCGAAGAACTTCACGTTCATTTGTTTGGAGAAGGTTTCGCGGAGGCTCATAATGCTGCCTTCGACGTCGAGGCAACGGCACGTGTTTTTCTAGAGTTACTGCGTTTAAAGGTCATTACAGCGGAGGCCATAGGTAAACCTACCGACTTTCTCGATGGATTCTATGCCGTAAATACAGCACCTATTAAGGCAATAGGTTTGGCTGTTGACGAAGCGCGCAAAAAGAGGGCTAAAGGAGTGGGTGGAGATGAAACGACTGAAGTTACTGCTACTTCAAACCTCCACGCTGCCGATGTTGATTTTGCACACTTACACAACCACAGTCAATTTTCTATTTTGCAAGCTACGACTGTTGTTAGTGAATTAGTAAGAGCGGCAGTGGAGAACGGTCACTCAGGGGTTGCATTGACTGATCTAGGCAATATCATGGGCGCGTTTCACTTTAACCGCGCGGTTATGTCGGTTCCTGGAAACCGAGAGGCCTATGAGCATAATCAAAAAGTAAAAAGTGGAGCATCGAATGAGCCACTTCAAGAATATCCGTTTGTTGGTGTTATAGGTTGCGAATTCTTCGTTTGTGAAGACAGGCTCGATCGCAGTAAGAAAGACGATGGTTATCAAATCGTAATTCTAGCCAAAACCAAAAAAGGGTACCACAATCTTGCAAAGCTCAGTAGTGAAGGCATGTTGAACGGCTTTTACTATGTTCCGAGAATTGATAAGGCTTTCCTTCTTGAAAATAAAGAAGATTTGATTGTTTTGAGCGGAGGCTTACGCGGAGAAATACAGCACCTCTATCTAAATGTGGGTGAAGTACAGGCACGAGAAGCTCTGGAATGGTGGAAGGATCAGTTTGGTGAGGATTTTTACCTGGAATTGAACCGTCACGGCCTTGATGAAGAGGATCATGTCAATCTACAATTACTTAAATACGCTAAAGAATACGGCATCAAATACATTGCTGCTAACAATACGTTCTACTTAACCCAGGAAAATGCGGAGGCGCACGACATCCTCCTCTGTGTTAAAGAGGGCGCACAAAAGAGTACCCCAATAGGCCGTGGTCGAGGCTTCCGTTATGGTTTCCCAAATCAAGAGTTTTATTTCAAGAGCAAAGAGGAAATGGTTGAGCTGTTTTCCGATTTGCCTGAAGCACTCAACACAACTAAAGAAATTTTAGATAAAATAGAGTTGTATCCTCTTGAGCGTGATGTTTTGTTGCCTGAATTTGATATTCCCGAGCAATTCCAGGATCCACAAGATAAGATTGATGGGGGACAACGTGGCGAAAATGCGTACTTACGACATTTGACTTACGAAGGTGCGAAAACACGCTATGAAGACTTATCAACGGAAATTAGCGAGCGTTTAGATTTTGAGCTTGAGACCATCGCACGTACAGGTTATCCTGGGTATTTCTTGATCGTACAAGACTTCTGTGAAGCCGCCAGGCAAATGGGAGTTAGTGTGGGACCGGGGCGCGGTTCTGCGGCCGGCTCTGCAGTAGCGTATTGTACGGGAATTACAAATGTTGACCCTATAAAATATGACCTGCTGTTCGAGCGTTTTTTGAATCCGGAGCGTGTATCACTACCCGATATTGATATCGATTTTGACGACGAAGGTCGTGATAAGGTCATTCAGTA
>JAQWJX010000054.1:0-2773 GCA_029248145.1 Schleiferiaceae bacterium
AGTCGAAGGGTGGATTTACGGACGCGGCACACTTGACAATAAAAGCGCACTCATTGCACTCATGGAAACTATTGAATCCCTTTCATATTCAGGCTTCCAACCCGAAGAACATTTGTATTTCTGCTTTGGACAGGATGAAGAAATCGGCGGAAAGGCAGGCGCTGCTCTGGTCGCAGAACACTGCAAAGCAATAGGTCTTCGCTTTGACGCGATTCTAGATGAAGGCGGTATCATTTCTACTGGAAGCATTCCAGGGCTTAAAGACACCCCAGTGGCACTTATAGGATCCGCAGAGAAAGGCTACCTCAGCGTAGAGGTAACCTTCAACATCGCCGGAGGACACAGTAGTATGCCAAATACAGAAACGGCCATTTCTCGTGCCGCCGCATTTACAAATGCACTGAGCGATGGTCTCTTTCAGTCCGAATTTTCAGCTCCGTTAGAAGGGTTCATTACACACCTCGCACCAGAAATGCCTTGGTCTTTACAATCAGTGTTTGCAAACCGGTTTCTGACGGAACCACTACTCTTAAACATCTACCAGCAAAGTCATACCGGAAGGGCCTTAACGAACAATACAGCGGTCGCTACCATGATTTCTTCAGGAGTAAAAGATAATGTGGTGCCCGCGAGCGCCCGTGTAGTGTGCAATACTAGGATTTTACCCGGTACTACAGTTGAGGATGTTCTCGAACGCTATGCAGCGCTCGCGGCCAAATTCGGTGGTACCACTGCCCCTTATAATTCTATAGGCAGCGACGCCAGTCCAACATCCTCAACAGCGCATTCGGATTTCATAAAAATTGGCCGGGCCGTAAAGCACGTCTTTCCTGAGGCATTGGTGAGTCCCTATTTAACTATAGGCGGTACAGACAGTAAAAACTTTGAAGGGTTGGCTCAAAATACCTACCGATTCCTGCCCATCGTACTTAACGCAGAGGAAGTTGGCGGAATTCACGGTACCAACGAGCGAGTTTCTGTTGACGGTTTCAATAAGATGGTTGACTTCTACACTGTAGTAATGCAATTGTGGAGCGCGGGAAAATTCCCCGAATAAAGGCATAAAAAAACCCCCGGCGCAATGCGCCGGGGGTTTTTTGTTGAGTGTCTAATCTTTTTAATGAATGGCGATATTAAAATCTAAAATGCCGCCTTCTTCATCTCGGACAAAATCGGCCTCACCTTTAAACTCTTCTCCAGAATCAAGGCTAACAATGCCGGATGCATGAAACATGGTACCGTCAAAGATTCCTTCATGCCCTTTGAACGTTCCTTTGAACGAACCGTCTTTTGAAGTAATCAGCATTAGTGATTTAGTAAGTTGCTCGTTGTTCACTAAGACATCTAAATCTACGGAAACAGGACCTTCAAATAAAGGACCATGAGCCATTGCCTCAACACCCTTCAACTTCATTTTCATTTCTGCCTGACGAAGTTCTACGGGTGCAGCTTCTGCAACTTCACTGTGAGAATCGTGACCGTCTCCTAAGATTGGAGCGATAACCAAACCAACCAAACAAGTCAGTTTAATTAAGATATTCATTGAAGGACCAGAAGTATCTTTAAATGGATCACCCACAGTATCACCGGTTACGGCAGCTTTATGAGCTTCTGAACCTTTATACGTCATTTCACCGTCAATCATAACACCTGCTTCGAAAGATTTCTTAGCGTTGTCCCATGCACCACCGGCATTATTCTGGAAGATGGCCCAGAGCACACCTGATACTGCAACACCTGCCATATATCCACCTAGCATTTCTGCAGCCTCTTGACCAGTGTAACCAAAGGCCATTGGCAAGAATGCTACAACCAATGGGAAGATTATAGTCATCGCACCCGGCAACATCATCTCTCTTAGTGAAGCTTCAGTTGAGATAGCAACACATTTATCGTATTCTGGTTCCGCTTTGTATTCCATAATACCTGGAATCTCTTTAAACTGACGACGTACCTCTTTAACCATCTCCATAGCTGCCTTACCTACAGCATTCATTGCAAGAGCAGAGAATACTACCGGCACCATACCACCTACGAATAACATCGCAAGTACTGGCGCTTTAAAGATGTTAATACCATCGATACCCGTAAAGGTTACGAAGGCAGCGAAAAGAGCCAAAGCAGTCAAAGCTGCAGAAGCAATTGCGAAACCTTTACCGATTGCTGCAGTAGTGTTACCAACAGAATCTAAAATATCAGTACGCTCACGTACTTCTTCTGGTAATTCGCTCATTTCTGCGATACCACCTGCATTATCAGCGATAGGACCAAATGCGTCGATAGCAAGCTGCATCGCAGTAGTCGCCATCATGGCCGATGCTGCGATAGCTACACCATAGAAACCTGCAAAAGCATATGAAGACCAGATGGCTCCTGCGAAAAGAAGGATAGGTGCAAAAGTTGAAATCATACCTACTCCTAATCCTGCGATAATGTTTGTCGCAGCACCTGTTGCTGATTTTTGAACGATATCTAAAATTGGTTTTTTACCCAATCCTGTGTAATACTCAGTGAAGTAAGAAATTAATGCACCTACTACAAGACCTACGATAACCGCACCGAACACGGCGTTGCGTGTGACGTCTTTGAAACCTTCACCAAAGAACTTCATGCTCAAAGTTTCAGGCAACAACATCTGAATCAATACATACGAACCAATACCGGTAAGGATGATTGACACCCAGTTACCCATGTTCAAGGCACGTTGTACTTCAGGCTCTTTAGCACTGTTGTCTTTTATGCGAATGAAGAATGTACCAATGATAGAGAAGAT
>JAQWJX010000058.1:0-22765 GCA_029248145.1 Schleiferiaceae bacterium
TACGATACGGATGGTGTGACGCTTTTGAGCAGTGCTCCGACGCCTTCGACTGTGAGTGTGGGTGCTACGGATTACTATGTTGCTCAGAAGAATACGTCGTCTAATTGTATAGGTCCGCAGACGACAATTACGGTGACGGTACACCCAGAGTTAATAATCACGGGTACGGCAAACTCAACTGTCGGAAGTAACAGTCTAAGCGCACTTGGAGTGACAAAAGGAGGCGTAATCCAAACACAGACATTAGCTAGCTCGTGGAGTAGCGATGATAATAATGTGGCAATGCCCGATCAATCAATCGCAGGTCAAATCAACCCAGTCTCCGTGGGGACAGCAACAATTACGTATACCGATCCCACCACTAATTGTGTTACAACCATTTTGTATACGGTTTCCTCCGCTCCAGTTATAACAGGACCAAATAATGAGACTATAAATGTAAATTTATGTATTGGTGAAACAGCGGTACTTTCGGCGACGGGCACACCTATAAATACAAATCCGTGGCAAGTCACGGCTGGATCAGGTGTAATAAGTATAGATGGAAATACAGGTCAAATTACAGTTCTGAATGCTGGTACAGCAACGGTAACTTATTATGAAATAAACGGATCAAGCGCAAGTATCTCAGTAACAACATATGCGATTCCCTCAGCACCAGCGATAACACATCCGGATGGCACAAATACACTTAGAACTATTTGTGATGGATCACAAGCTACAATAAATGTACAATCGTCATCATCAATCTTGACATATGAATGGGAGAAAAGCTACGATGCTACATTCAATGGAGCCACAGGGGTAGCCGGAGGAAATTCAAATGGCACATATATCGTAACTACGGATGCAGCTTATTACAGAGTTAGAGCGTATAACCCCGTATCACAGTGCTATTCACAGTACTCTAACATAATCGAGATAGATAAATATCAATTAAACTCAGCGCCATCGGTATCTTTTGCTGGAACGAACTCTAATCCAGCCATTGTGTGTGACGGCTCAAGCATTACACTTCAAGCAACTAGTACTAGTGGTATAACTAATACGCAGTTTGTTTGGGAACGATTTAATGTTGCGCAATCCAGTTGGGATACAATAGTTCAAAGCACAAATACAGATTTATCAGTTTCTGTAAGTGGAGAATATCGAGTTAGCGAAACAGTAGCAACATGTTCCTCGTCCTCACCATATTCAACGAGCTTAAACGTTAATATTGTAACCCCTCCTACACTAACCCTATCATCGCCCACAAACGGAGAATTCTGTGAAGGCCAAACGCTTGTTTTTAATACAGTCGGGACCGGAAGTTTTAATGCAAGTCCACTAGCGCCTGCTACAGGGTTTAACAGGACTTGGTGGTACATTCCTGATGGGCCGAATTCATCAGCGATTCAGATTAATACGAATACAGGTTTATTATTGGATGCTTCGAAAAATAATGCGAAGATCTATGTTAAGGATACCTACGGAACATCAAGCTGCAGCTCAACATCAAGTCTAATAGCGAATAAAATAACTGTAAACTCTGTGCCTTCCGACCCAATCATTGAATTTACAGATGGCACCAACGGCACAAAATCTATTTGTTCGGGATCTAGTTTGGTTTTGCAAGCAGCAAATTCAACAACAACAACTGCTATGACCTTAAGCTGGGAGTACTCTACCAGTAACACCTTCAGCACTTCAAGCACACCAACTAATCTATCGGCAAATCCCACAACAGGAGAAATTGAGGTTAACGCGGCTGGATATTATAGATTAAAACTAATCAATTCAATTTCCGGATGTGAATCGGGATATTCAAATGCCCTGGAAGTATCAACATTTGATCTTGGAGGCGCGACCGCATCGGCACCAACAATTAGCATTAATGGGCAAACAAGCCTATCAACTACGGTATGTTCTGGCACCGATGTTACTTTAGACGTAAGCGCTCAGAATGGGTTACAAAACTCCTATTTCGTTTGGGAAAGAAAAGATCCTACAACACAGGCTTGGGCGGTATTGAGTAACCAAAGTGCTTCAAGTTACACAACTGATGTTGCTGGAGACTATCGTGTATCAGAAGCCAATGCAAGCTGTTCTTCAACTTCGCCAGTATCTTCAACGATCACGATCACTTTGGTTACGCCTCCAGTTCTTACAATTACTTCAAACTCAGGCTCGAACACCTTCTGTGAAGGTGAAACCCTGAATATTTCCTCTACGCCTTCATATTCTGCGAATCAACCGACGGTACAAACCGGCTTTGCCCGCAGCTGGTGGTATATTCCAAATGGATCTACTTCCCCAGTTCAGATACCTTCTACCGGGCTCCTTTTAGATTATACCTTGCATGATGGGGCGTACTTATATATTCAGGATGAGCATCAAACAGTAGGCTGTGTATCTAACTCACCTACTAACACTGTCCAGCTATCAATTAATCAACAACCGGCAACGCCTGCCTTGCAATTTGACGATGGCACAAATGGAAATAAATCTATTTGTTCAGGTTCACAGGCAACAATAGAGATAATTGGAGGCCTTTCATTATCGAATCAGTCATTTACCTGGGAATATGATTCAGACCCAGCTTGGAGTAATCCTCAAACAGTTGCTGATCTAAGTACAGCTCCGGTCGATTATTCGAAAGACATTGATTCCGTCGGGTACTACAGGGTAAAAACTACAGACAATAATGGTTGTACATCAAATGGATACTCAAATGTACTCTCTTTAAACAAATTTAATCTGCCTCAGCCAACCATTGCCTCAGTCGATGTTAATAGCACGGTATGTGATGATGACGATATTGTCTTGTCTGCGAGTACTGCATATACAGGAACAGCTTCACTTACTTATAAATGGTACAGAGAAGTAAATGGAAGCAATGTGCCACTTGGCTCGACAACTGGCTCGACATACACATTATCACCTTCAGATGTTAATTATGGTAGTGGGAATTACTTGGTTCTTACTGAATTATCTGGATGTACAAGTTCTCAGATATCAGCAGCAACCCCTATTAGCATTATTTCACCTACGCCTTTAACTATATCGACGAATACTCCTAATTTTGAAGTTTGTTCAGGCGTGATTTTGCAAGCTTCAGACCTAAACGTTTCTCACACCCAGCCAACAGATTACACAAGAACTTGGTATTACCAAGAGCCAGGAAGCTCTAATTGGACATCTTTCACACCGACGCTAAATAACTTATCCCTTACGAATTCTACTACATCAAATGTTACATATTCAATAAAGGCGGAGGATGAACATAATTCAGAAGGATGTACAGCAGAGTCGAATGTGACTACTATTGTAGTTTATCCAGTAACAGCGGCCCCTACAATATCATTTGATAATAATTTGACTGCCACTCAAGTCACCATATGTAGCACGAGTTCAGAGGACGTGACAGCGGTTTCTTCGACAGTCGGCTCGCCAGTATTTAAATGGTATTACAGTCTTGATAATTCAACTTACTTATCGACTGCTCCACAGGTTGTAGGGTTAAACGCACAAACTAATACAGCGAATGTATCTATCGGGACTAGTGCATATTCTGGTACGCAACTAGTTACTGATGGTCAAGGCTATTACAAGGTAAAAGTCATTGATGCAAACGGATGTGAGTCGCCGTTTTCAGCACCACTTCAAGTAATTCATGAAGACTTACCAAAGCCATCTCTTTCGCTCAATGAAAATATTGTTTGTGATGGAACTAGTATAGTTTTAAACGCATCTTCATCACATTCGTTGGCCAGTAGTGTTACATATGATTGGTATAAAGGAAGCGGTACTGTTCCATTTGCTTCGACATCTACCTCTACTCATACTATTCCTAGTACAAGTGCAGATTATATATCTGGTAATTTCTATGTGAAAACATCTCTATCTGGCTGTGCCACCTCTGAAAAGTCAGATGATGTTACGGTGAGTATTATAACTCCTGCAACACTTACAGTTGTTCCTGTAAATGGAACTGCTAATTATTGTGAAGGAGAGGTTTTGAATTTCACAGGTACAGGAATGGATTTCAGTGTCTCGGAATTAAACGTACCTACGACAGTAGGTTATACGCGAACATGGTGGTACATTTTGAGTGGTTCGACCACCCCTGTTCAAATCAATTCGTCTACCGGATTGACCTTAAATACAACTCACGATGGCGCAGTAATTTATGTTCAAGATGATTACACTGGGGTAACATGTAGCGCAAATTCTCCGACTACGGGGTCACAGGCGGTGACTTTAGATATTGATAATGCGCCGAATACCCCATCAATCTCATTTGCTACATCACAAGGAACAACAACACTTTCAACCACCTGTGCCTCAGAGGGAATTGAGGTTGAAATAGGTTCTACGTTAACAAATGAGAATTATGATTTATACTACTTGGCACCATCTAATTACACTAATGGAACGCCTAGTTTAGTATCATCTCCATCATGGAATTCAAACAATACAGGTTTTATCGTTTACACGGGTGGTAAGTATTTTGTTAGAGCTCAAAACAATAGTACGGGCTGTGAGTCTCAATTATCGTCCCCTCTAGAAGTTGTTGAAGTTGCTTTGCCCAATCCGACGATTGCCTTAGCTATACCTAACTCGGGGAATATACAATACGTATGTCCAAGTACGCAAGACCCACTTAGGATATCAGGTGTAGATACTTCAGGTTTATATAATATCATTTGGGAGTTAAGATCGATTGGAACTAGTACATGGACTCAGTTAACAGCATCGGATAACAAAGGTCATCACCAACCGACATTATCTGGATTCTACAGAGCCGCAATTTTTGACGGTACAAGCGGAACATGTTTCAAACGCAGCTCAGAGGTAAGGATAGAAACAGTAAACTTACCGGTGCCTGTAATTGCTATGCCGACGTATAGCGTTTGTGAGGCAGCAGACATTACATTATCGGTTTCAAATTATGTCTCCGGAGCAACTTACACTTGGTCTAATGATGATCCAGATATCAATTCAATTACTACGACTAGTAATTCGGCGTCACCAAATTCCAAAACAATTAGCGGTGCAACCAGCACACATGATGTCGTATTTGAGGTAAGCGTCACTAATTTCGGCTGTACAGTTGCTTCAACAGTTTCTCAAACGGTCACCATTAATGGTTTACCATCTGCCCCAACGATAGTTGGTGAAAGCGGTGCTGTCTCGGGACATGAAATATGTTTAGGAAGTACTATTGAGTTATCAATAAACAACCCTATTCCGGGAGTGACTTATAATTGGTATAGATTGAACAAGTCGTCATCGCAAACCAATATCACAGCGAATTCAGGAAATTTGGTAGCGTCTGGAACAACCTACAATGCCGGTACCTTGACTAATGGAGGGTACAATTATTATGCAGAGGCGGTATCAAGCTCCGGCTGTGAATCGAACCTTTCTTCTTCCTTCCAGGTAAACGATTTGTACTTATCTCAAGTACAATTAACCTGGAATGCTGTTTCAGGAAATATTGCTTATCTCTGTGGAGATCAAGGGAATACATTTGACCTAGAGATTACGAACTTTAATGACTTCCCGAATGCCACATCTTTTGTTTTATTCGATGATCAAGGAAATTCTGTCGATACAATAACCCCCTCAATAAGCTCTGCAGCGGTATTTAATTTGGCGAACGCGGGCGCTTTCAAAGTTAAGGCGCTTAAGAATAATTGTTTATCAACCAACTTCTCCTCAACATACCAAATAAGAACTCTATCAATGCCTAAAGCCATTCTTTCAGCATCTTCTACTGAAAAATGCGAAAATAGCGGAGGTGTTACTATAAGCTTAACCAATAAAGGAAATTATGCTATAAGCGGAGTAGCAAACTGGAATGATGCAGTAAATATTTCGTTTTTGGGAATAGCAACAGATAATCCATCGGTATCTCAGTTTCAAACGGACGCGTATACCGCGCAGAACATGTCTTGGCAAACAGGCGAAACAAGTAGAGATATCGAATACATTGTTGAGGTAACAAGTAAATACTCCTCTACGTGTAAGAACGGAGACACCATAGCTGTTCGGGTTCTAAAATCTCCTGATGCTCCGATTATTGAGAATGAATTCAATACACAAGCCGATATTCAAATCTGTCAGGATGAAACTCACGATCTATCAGTGGTTAGTCCCCAAACAGGATTTAGTTACCAGTGGTATCGAGGTACAAGTCCTATTTCAAGTCCAAAGCAAGTATATACTGTTCCTGAGTCAGGCAATTATTCTACTTCCAATTTATCGTATTCGGTAAAAGCTGAAGACGTCTCAGGATGTACCTCGTTATCTTCAAATGCTATTACGGTTGGAGTAGCACTTTTACAAGCGCCAAGTGTAACGGTGAATGAAAATGGAACGGGGCAAGGATGGTTATGTGACGGGGGCTCTGTCATAATTGATGTTACACCGATTTCTCCGCAATTAGGACAATCATTTGAATTATGGAATGGTATAGTCAATGCGGACCCAGATTTTAACGTCATTGTTTATGATCCAACTTCGACAGACCCTTTACAATTTACAATTACAGAACCAGGAGTTTATAGAGTCAAAACGTTACAAGGAGACTGTAAGTCATCGGTTAGTAACGAGATAAATATTACTTCATTAGTAGCACCAGATTTAACGATCACAGGATCCCCAGTAGTGTGTGAAGGATCAAATATCAATCTTTCGGTTCAGGCTAATAATAATTCATGGAATTATGTGTGGATTCGAACCGATAACAGTGCCGATACATTATCCGTATCTGCGAGTTTGAACTCCTATACGCCAATAAATGACTCTTATTATCAAGTCTACGCTACCACAAATAAAACATCAAGCTGTGCTTATGACAATATCTCAGGTTTAATAGCAATTAAAACATTGCCGGTAAAACCTATTTTAGACGACTATACAGATACTATTTGTCAGGGATCGAATACCAAGCAATTCCAGATAACGAATTTCTCAAGTCTTAATTTTAATTGGTATTTGAACGGAAACTCTATTCCTGCGTTTAGCCTAACCAGTAATGTAACGCGATTACTCGGGGGAGGTATTTGGACTGTAGCGGCTGTGAATACATCCAATTGTGAAGGGCCTCAATCTGATCAAATTGAGATAGTTGAAACCGTTATTCCTACGCCTTTTGCAGCACCGCAGAACCCAATGTGGTCCGTTGAAACGGATACTGTGGCAAGTTGTGCAGGCGGTGTTGTAGATGTAATTATATCAGACACAATTCATGAAGTAGAGTATTCTATATGGAAGTGGAATGGGACTTGGGGTACCAACGGGTATATCTCAGCACCGTCAATAAGTGATTACTCTGAAGCTACACCAGTATCTAATTTCGTGGCGGCAGATAATGTCACAAATAAACTAGAAATTACTGGAGGCACAGGTGTTTACCGCGTTAGAGCTACGAAGACGGGTTGTACCGAGAAATGGTCCAACTATATAATTATTGAGAACTCGATTCAACTACCTACACCAATATTAACAGGTCCAAGCAATAACAGTAATAACAACTCGATTTGTGAAGGGGAGTCCGTTGTATACTCAACGGGTTCTGTTGACGCCAACGGAACCTCTTACATGCCTGCTGGGGTAGAGATTGAATGGTATGATATCTCAGCATCAGATAATATTTTGGGTACAAGCCAGAATTACGAAGCAACTGCAGAAGGGACATATAAAGTACGATTCGGAAGACAGGGCTGTAGGCTAAGTTCCCAAACTTCTCAGACCCTCAACGTTAGCGAGCGTCCCGATAGACCTACTTTAAACTATGCTGGTGATAATTCGCTATATACTAACCAGTCTGTTAATCTGGTAGCAACTCCGGCATTGTCTAACTATGACTATCAGTGGTTTGTAAATAGTGTTCCTGGACAGTGGACATCAAACAACTACGACACCACAATTTCGACGGTTGGTGATTACGCTATACTCGTTCGTGATGCACTGGGTTGTATTAGCGACACTTCAGAAGCCGCAGAGTTTACAAATAGAAGCTTGTTAACACCGCAATATCTCATTAAGCCGCTTGCTGCGCTCTACGATACGATTGTTAGAGAAACTATGACCCTTCAAGCATCGGACGCGTTTAAATCAATGTCACATATTCTGTCGTCTAATCAGTATATACTCGAGATATCTGGGAGCTATTATGTAAGTAATTCATCGAATGGCCCGTCTCGTGATGCATCATACAGTTGGAATGCACCAACAACACCATCTATTACTAATACGAGCACTGCTGGGTTCATTTTTGATGTAAATTCTTCAACTCTCCCAAGGCCTATTAACGATAACTTTAGTTCCGACCACACATATGAGTATTTAATAAATGATTCACCACCTACCACTCCGTCAAGTGTTGACTTTACGAATACAGATTCGGCGCCAGGCGATAACGGTGGCACACTTACAATTAAACTCAAAGAACTCGTTCCAGCTCCAGTTGCTGGAATCAATCAGTCATTAGCGATTAATAGCACTACGACAGTTTCGGTTTGTCCTGACGGAAACTTTGACATTGAGGTTCTTGGACCAGAGTACGGCAAACGTTACACACTTTGGGAAATGCCTACAGTAAACATGCCATCTCAGAAAGCGACTCAAGCAGATGGAACGCTATGGCAGTTTGTTTATGACGGAACAACTAATCTTTTTGAGGATGTCCCTGCAAGTATTTATTATATAGAGGTGGATGATCCACTAACTGTTGGATCTGCTGTTCAATCGGATACTGTAACAATTGATGAGGTGAATCTTAGCCAACCTCAAGTCACGGCTTCTACAACGGCAATTTGTGAAAACGAAGCAGATGCGTCTACACTCAACATAGTGAACGCATCAGGAGACCCAGTTAGCGTAGCGTATAATTGGTATTATGGAAAGCTGGGTGAGGTTGCTGATTCTAGTTTTGGTAACACATTGACGACTCAGTCGACCATTGGTCAAGGGGTTTATCGTGCTACAAAGTCGGTAGAAGGATGTACGAGATATAGCGAACCAATAACAGTTACAGCATATCCGAAACCAGAAACACCACAAATCGCCTTTGCAAACGATACCGTATGTGAAGGAGCTATTTGGCCAGTGTCTATTAGTAACGTTCAAGCCGATCGTGAGTACAGCTACATTGTTAATGGTATTGCAACAGGATGGACCCCAAATACTAATATTAATATTAATTCGGTCGGAAGCTGGCAAACAGCATCTGCACCAACCATGCTACCAACTAAACAACTACTTGTTGTTGCTAGAAATACTGCAACGGGCTGCGTTGGTGATACCATGGAAGTTCAGGTATTTACGCTGACTAGTTTAGTCGCACCATCTCTAGGAGTGGATAATGGAATAAGCGTAAACGAATCGGGCGTGGAAACTTATGAGGTTTGTATTGACGAGAGCTTCGCCTTGTACGTTCCTAATGCAATTGAAGGTCTTACGTATACGTTATTTAAAGATGTAAATCTTGCAGGATACGATACTGTCGATAATCCGTTATCTGGAGACCCTTACTCAATAGTCGCAGACGGTGTAAATGACGTGAAGTTCATTAACCTGATGGTGGACAACAATTCTACCACGTATGATGACTTTAAGGTTGAAGTTAGTGATCCGGATAATGGCTGTACTGTCAAATACAGTAATATTTTAAGAGTAAAAGAGAAGCAACTACTTGCCCCTGTTGCATCTATAGCGTCAGGTTTCACAAATACCATTTGTGCTGGTGACAGTACGCTATTAGAAATACCAAGTTTAGGAGTAGGGCAAACGGTAGAATGGTATTATGTGGTTAGTAACACTGAAACAGCTACTCTTGATGAGGACAATAATACCTCTCATTATGCTAAGCATGGTGGAACGTATTATGCCAGAATTATTGAGGATGACTGTCAGGTATCGAGTAATGGAATAATCATTACAGAAACACAGCAACCGGCTGCACCAGTGATTAACAACTCAAGTATTGTGAGCCTCTGCTCAGGTGCGTCAATCACTTTAACAGATCAAAACAACACTATTGGTCAATACATATGGTATAGAGATGGTGCTGAAATCAACGGAGCTAGTTATACATCGAATTCAATTACAACAAATACCGCTGGGGTTTATCGTGCTAAGCGATTAGTAAATGGATGTTGGTCTGAATTATCCACTTCAGTCGAATTGAAATACCAACCTCTACTCACGCCAATCATTCGTCCTCTTGAGGCGCAATTTGGCTGGACTGGGTATGCACCAAACAGTGAATGGATAGGTAAGCGTTGGACAGAACTTTGTCCAGGCGATGAAGCAACGATTATCCTAACTAATGAATTTGAAACCGATGTAGTATACACACTTCAAGAGGAAGCAGTTCCAGGTACTTGGCAGGATTTGCCTGGTAAGTCATTTACGTATACCCCGACATTGTTGGAGTCGGAAACAAGATTCTCGAACATGGGACCTGGTCGATACAGGGTGAAGTCGAGCAAGCCTTCACAAGGCTGTGATCCGGCATATTCTGACGAATTAGAGATCATTAGAAATACTATAATAGAGCCTATCGTCACTCCATCTCCAACAGCAGAACTTTGTGATGGAGATAGAATAACACTATCTGTTTCAAACTGGACGAATGTTGCTGGTTCTTTACAATCGGGTACGGTGAATTACCAATGGTGGAAGACGGGGCAAATTGATCGAGTTAATACAACTCAAACAGGCGGTAACGGGTCAATACAAGTAGACGTTGCTGGACAGTATTACGTTGTGGCTAATTACGGTGAAGGCTGTAGAGACACAAGTACAAATAAAGTAACGGTAACGGTGGCGCCACTTCCTAGTGAACCACTTTTGGCAGATCAGTCACCGTATAAAAAATGTGAGGATGCTACTATAGATGTAGAAATTTCACCAATCGAGCCTGGAGTAGATTACTATTGGTACGATATGAATAACGGATCGTTATTGTATCAAACAGGACCTAATAATTCGTCGACTGTTCCATTCCAAAACGCCGGTGAATATGGGATAGTGGCTAAGAATATTGGTGGTTGTACTAGTGATACGGCTAAATTCACGATTCAAGATATTTTAGTTCAAGAGCCAAGTATTTTGCCTGCTGCATTGGATTTATGTCCAGGCGAGAGTGATACGCTGAGAATAGAATATCCTATTGAAGGATATAACTACGTATGGTACAGTGTCGGTCAAGGTATTCTAGACACCACAAGATCATTAGCAGTAAGCACGCCAGGTACCTACTACGCGAAAGCCTATTACTCTGAACTAAACGGTGACGATGAGGAAGTCATTTGTTTATCTGACGCTTCGCCTTCCGTTATTGTTGTTCCATTGAATGCACCTAATACACCTGTAGTTACAAATCCATTCATTTGTGAAGACGATTGGGACCACGATTTGGCTGATTATATAGACAATAATGCGGGGGTCAAGGTTCACTGGTATACTGCCCCATCTAGATATCCTGATGAGAGCTTCTTAGATGCCACCTCCACGGTCTTATTCCCGATGACAGGTGATAAAGATTCTTTATGGGTAGCATATGAAAACTTGACCACAGGATGTTACTCTCCGTATGCAAAAATGGTAGTTAATGAAGTTGAATTACCACCGATGCCAGTAGTTGATTCAGCAATCATATGTAACGGCGCGGGACCATTCAATATCAATGACATTGCAACGTACGATGATCAAAATTATACGATGATCAAGTACGGAATGGACAGCTTGGCTCTTCCTGCAAATTATTTCATCAATTTCACGACTGTTACGACGGCTACAACTGATTCATTCTACTATGCACTTAGAAATAAGGTTCCGGTGGGCGGCGCAACTTGTGAAAGTCAGTGGGCGCTTGGATGGATCGAGACATTACCTGAGCCTGCCGCACCAATAGGGGGTACTCTAGAGTATTGTGAAGGCGATGCAACTAATGACTTTGATGCTCGTGTGTTAGATCTTAATCCAGGTACAACGTTGAGGTGGTACGATCTTAATTCGAACCTTTGGAATGGAACGGGAGAATTACCTGTTATTTCATCCGATAAAGACACGAATTATTACTTCTTCATAACCAATACGAATGGTTATTGTGAGAGTACGGCGAAATTAATCCATGTTAAAATTAATCCTAGACCAGCGAGAAACATCTTCACGGTGGATACGATTTATGCTTGTCGTCAAGATTCTATTGAGCTTGCTCCATATGTTAATAGCACCTATTCACCGTTAAAATTGAAATGGTGGGATTCTCCTACATCTACAGATTACGCTTGGAATCCTAATAAGAAAGTTTATGGCAGCATTACTGGGGCTCGACTTTTCACGGTTTCCAAAGTAAATACAAATACCGGGTGTGAATCGACAAGAGATTCTATCTGGGTAGTTATTAATTCTAATGAGACCGCCCCAGTTGTTACTGTACCAGATTTAACGCGTATTTGTGCGAATACCTTTGCAGGAACTCTTGATACATTTATTACTTACGATGACAGTCAGTTCACATTGTATTGGTATAACTCGTTCAACTCAACATCGGCCACAACAGTCAAACCATTCTACGATTCATACAGCACCCTTACTCCGGATTCAATATCTTATTGGGTATCATTAATCGATCAGAATGGATGTGAGAGTCCAAGAAGAGAATTGATTGTAACCCAACCGCCGACCCCAGCTGCCCCAATAGTAAGAGATACCGCATATTGTCTTGGTGCAGAAATAGTTCCATTAACTCAGATGGTAAATCCAGGTCAATACGCAAGTTTGAATTGGTATGACGACCCTTTAAGTGAGCCTCAAGCATTTATTGACATTAGTAATTTACAGAGTGATACCTACTTCTGGGTGAGCGCCACGAGTATTGACGGTTGTGAAGGACCTCTATCGAAAATAACAATACAGGTCACTCCGCTAAGTACGGTGAATATAACGGCCTCTAATACAGTAATACCAGCAGCAAGTGTTAATGGCGCTGCAGGTATTGTTTCAATTTCCGCTGCGGGAGCTGATATATACGAATTCTTTGACCCAGATGGTTACGACCCTGATAATCCAACCCTTGGAATTCTTGGAAGTACAAACCCAATTACAGTAACTCCGTCCGTATCAGGATACTATACCGTTAAGGGGACAGATACCGCGACTGGGTGTGTTGGAATTGATAGTATCTACATACATATTAATCCATTTGATCCCGGCGCAATAGGATTTAATTATACGGCAACAGGAGCCCCCGTCACAGGAGGTACTGCTGCGTCAACTGCGTCATTGCTGCAGGAAATATGTTTCGGTCAGCATCCGACGGATATTAATAACCTTGGCTATCCTTCAGGGGGTTCGGGGAATTATATTTTCAAGTGGAAGATTTTATCTCCAGCAATAATAGACCCTGCAACGCAAAGGTTTATTAACGGGGATACCATTCTTAACTTAGACGATAGTGTATTAGTGTTCTCGGATACTTTACTACCAAATTCATATTACGAAAGTGATTTCCAGATTCTTCGTTATGTTTACGATCAAGGCGGGTTTGCTATATCAGACACAGTAAAAATTCAGGTTTTAGATGTTCCTCAAATTGCTGTTTCGGAGATCAATAATTCCTTTAAAATCCCAACAGGACATCCATTAACATTTACAATACAGTCCGGTGTGGTATCGGGTTATTCTTTAGATTATAAATGGAGAATTAACAACCAGCAACAGGGTATAACGAGCGATACCATTAAAAACATTTTCCTTTCCTCTGGAACCAATTGGATTGAGGGACGAGCCTATAGATCGGACCAATTTGGGAATCTGAAGTGTTACAGCAATGATAGCTTGTTGGTTAAGGTCTATGATCTTGTTCCAGGCGTGATTAGTAGCTCACAGATGATTTGCTACGGAGGCAAAGCGCAAGATCTTACCGGCACCCAGCCGGAAGGTGGAGATAGTTTATATCGCTATGTTTGGGAATACCTCGATCTCGATGTATCACCACCCCAATGGGATACCTTGAAAGATCTTAGTGGTGATGCCTACATGCAGCCAGTTTTACCGTTTGATCCAAATGAGCCATTTATAGAGTCGATCAGTTTACGAAGAATGGTCTATTCGCTAACAGTTGGGGTATCTTCAAACTCTGTAGATATCACAGTTTTAGCTCCAGCACCTCCTCCTACGGTTAACTTGCCGCAGGTGTGCTTTGGTAATTATGTTGGACCGCTGAGCGCTACGCCGATTAATGGCTATGCCATAGAATGGTACGATCAAAATAATTTGACTTCACTTCGTTTGACGCCACCAATACCAGATTCATCCGCAGGACCTTGGTATGTCAGTCAGGTGGATACTATAACAGGTTGTCGTAGTCCATTATCAAAAGTTGAGTTTGAATGGGTTGCAGAGCCTAATCCACCTTTGACAAAACCTGCCTTTGTGTGTAAAACGGATCCTAGCGGTTTCGATCTTTTAGCAAATGTTGATACAAACACTTTATTTAGAATTAATTGGTATGGTACTGATACATTAACACCATTGGCATTATCGCCCAAAGTTGCGTGGAACGGACTCAGTGACACTGTTTACTTCTTTGTAAGCTATACTGATACGAGCACCGGCTGTACAGGGTCGAAATCAGTCATCCCGGTGTATTACTTAGACGGTCCACAATATGATATAGTATCAAGTGATGCAGATGGAATCCTGTGTTACGGGCAAGACATCAGTGTAAGCCTTCAGTTTACATCATCTACAGGCGTAATCGATAGTTTAACGTGGTTCACTGACATACCAGGTTACCCCGCTCTTACAGGAATGAGTAATTTGATTAGTCCAGACTCTACGATTAAATACAATATTTTCGTCGAAGACACCAATGGTTGTGCAAACCTTGATTTCTTATGGTTGACAGTAATAGAACCACTTGATACCCCGGCCTCTTTAATTATCGA
Source organism: Schleiferiaceae bacterium (assembly GCA_029248145.1). GTDB lineage: Bacteria > Bacteroidota > Bacteroidia > Flavobacteriales > Schleiferiaceae > UBA10364. The sequence goes on from JAQWJX010000058.1 coordinate 14,949, forward strand.
TTACTGTCAATTTGAAACCTCATATCCTGTATCAAGCGGCTTAGCTACAGGAACCTCTGCCTTAGGTGAGGTTACTTGGTATACGGGACAAGCAAGAACAGCAGCCTTGCCTACTGCCCCAACACCAAACACTAACGAGGTAGATACGCTAGTTTACTACTACACTGAAACAGACACAGTAACCGGTTGTACAACAGTCTATGGGGATGTAGAAACTAGAATATTCCCATTACCCATGTCGCCAATAACCGCGCCAGTTGAGGTTTGCGCGAATGATACCACTCCTGTAGCACCTTATGCACAGACTACGATAACTGATGGTATTTTAAATTGGTATCAAGCCGATAGCTTAACCTCAATTGTAGGAACACCGTTGACTTCGGGATCGACTCTTTCGCAGTCCACCTACTACACGGTAAGGCAAAAAGATACAGTAACTGGATGTTTCTCTGAAATATCTCAAGCACTAGTGGAGTGGCACGCCATCCCTGATGCAACTATAATTAGCACTGACAGCTTGTATAAGATTTGTCGTGGTGATCAGGTTAGTTTGGCCTTAACCTCACCTCAGTCATTCCTTTCAGCAACGTGGAATATTGAATATACCAAGCCCGATGGAACTAAAGAATACGTTCCTAATTTATGGTCGGGCGTAACCTTCACCCACAGCCCGGATACAACAACATTATACATTGTTGAGGCAATGACAATTGATTCTTGTTTGGTGAAGTACACTCAACTAGTAACAGTTCAGCCATTACCTAAAAAACCTGCTATTAGAGACTATGTCTACTGTCAATTTGAAGGTGCTTATCCAATTGTGGCAGATAGCCTAAGTTCAACAAATAAATTATTGTGGCATCAAGCAAATGGCCAAATAGATACTGTGTCAATTCTTCCGGCACCAAGCACTCAATCTGCTGGAATACTTTATAGATATGTCCAACAGTACGATCCTGTTACTGAGTGCGTTAGTGAGATGGATACCGCTGTAATTACGATTAATGCCCTGCCAACAAAGCCAACAACACAGGAACGTGAATTATGTGAAGATTGGGGAGGAATTTCTTGGCCTATTGCAGATACAACTTTGGGGATTTATGGATCCTTAAGCTGGTATGAGCTAGATAGCGTCACAGCAATAGACAGCTTGCCACTTATTAACGGACAGTCTTTGGCTCAATCAACAGGTTATTTAGTCAAGCAGCAGGATTTAAGAACCGGTTGCTTTAGTGAATTCGCGTTAGCTCCTGTTACCCTTTTATTAAAACCGGATGCTAAGATTATTTCAACAGACACGCTGTTTAAGACTTGTTCTGGAGAATCTATTACTCTTGGACTGAGCCAATCTCAAGAATTTTCTACGATAAGATGGAGAGTCGATAGAATAGGATCTCCGATAGTTTATAATCAGGGTACTGGTGCAACATTTACGCATACTCCATTATCATCAACTATTTATACAGCTTATGTAGTGACTTATGACGGATGTGATTATGAATACCAGCAGCTAGTTACGGTTCAACCTCTTCCTTCGAGACCTGCGATTTTAGACTATGAATATTGTCAATTTGAAGATGCATACCCGATAACTGCCGACAGCCTTTCAAGCGGTAATAAGTTATTGTGGCATAAAGCTAACGGCGTTATCGATACGCTAACCTCTCTACCAGCGCCATCTACACAGACAGCAGGTATATCCTTCAGATACGTTCAACAGTATGATCCAATCACTGGATGCTCGAGCCCGATGGATACCGCTCGAATAACAGTAAACGGGTTGCCTTCATCACCGACAACTCAAGCTATAGAAGTTTGTGAAGAAAACACATCTCAAGTTTCACCTGTAGCTTCACACACGCTAGGATTTGACGCGTTAAGCCAGCCGTTTGGAACATTACATTGGTTCTTGTCAGACAGCGCTACGACCTTAAATAACATTCCAGTAGTAAGTGGTGCAACCATCACAGATACCATTACATACTTAGTTAAACAAGAAGATACACGAAACGGCTGTTTTAGTGATTACTCTGTTGCGCAAGTATATTTCTTGCCTAAGCCTGCAGCTGAGATATCTACATTGAATAACCAATTCAATATCTGTGCGGGTGAGCAAATCAGTCTTGTATTGTCTAACACACAGAAATTTAGCTCAATTGTTTGGGATATCAGGTCAACGGCACCTTCCGGGCTACCTTTCTTGATTCAAACACAAGGCACGGGAGCTTCTTTCGTTCACCGACCAGACACAACGTCATTATACATTGCACGTGCAACTACAATAGATGGCTGTGAATACAGTTACGAGCAGATGGTGAGCGTACAATCCTTGCCTGAAAAACCAATGATTCGTGACTACGAATATTGCCAATATGAAGACCCTACAGTTATTACAGCAAGCGCCTTAGAAAACAATAATGTCTTACTATGGCATAGAGATAACGGTTCAACTGATACTTTGACGGTATTACCGGCTCCATCAACAGATAGTGTTGGAACGTTCTACAGATATGTCCAGCAATATGATTTAGTTACAGGCTGTGCAAGTGAGTTTGACACTGCGGTTATTGTAATACGTTCGTTACCATTAGCGCCTGTTGCGAAAACCTACTTCATATGTAAGTCTTCTCCGGAGGATACGCTGAGCGTAAACAGAGGACCCTACAGTGCTTCCTACTTAAGTAATTTGAATGTTGAGTGGTTTGATGCGAATGACAATTCATTAGATACGATACCTGCGATATCAACAAGTGATACAGGAACGAGCGTTTATTACGTACGTCACGTTAATAAGTTTACGGGTTGTACAAGCCCAAAAATCCAGTTGTCAGCTGAGGTTTATCAAGTTCAAGTGGATACTATCATTAGTAGTGACGCAACATGTTACGATTATTCTGATGGGATTTTAAGTGTCCTAGCAACAGGGCCGTACCCAGTAACATGGAATTATATTCTTGGTGATTCAGTGACTAGCCCAAGCTATCAATCTGGCTCCTCGTTGGGAATTGGAGCGGGTTCTTATGAGATAGTTGCTCAGGATTCAGCATCGTGTTCTTCGGTAAGATATAATCAGAACAGATTCTTCTCAATTAACCAACTTGATCCAATACGTATTACTCAGATATTGGCATCTCGTCCATCTTGTCATGATACGAATGACGCGAGCATAGAAATTATGGCTACGGGAAGAGATGAGCTTTTGTATTCTATAGATAATGGAGGAAATTTACAAACATCGAACCTATTTGAGGGGCTTAGTCCGTACACACAATCTTCAACCAGCTCGAATCAAGTGCGGAGAATATATGACATTCAAGTCACGGATTCTATAGGCTGTCCCGTATACCAAAGAACTGCTCAACCTGATAGCAGTGCCTCGAAATCAGTGGTTGTCGGAATAACTACCAATAATGGATCCCAGTCTGTGGGCGGCTATGATCCATTGCTAGGAGAAGGAGTGGCAATATCCACTAATTACTCGGGGTCTAACTCACTATTCTGGTCGCCTAATGGAAACTTGAAAATAACTGAAAATGCCTCTTGGCTAACCTTAACGGTACCTTATAATTCAATCCAGAATACAGGAGTTTCGTATGCTAAGAAGTTGGCGGGATCTTCAGAAATGGTTTTAACAAGATATATCGCGATTCAGTTAAGCGAGTTAAACGGATCGGATACAATAGTAAAAGTAATTGCCACAGAAGATGTTCTTAATGTGAACGGAACTTCAGCAACATCGAGCTCACTTCCAACAGGTATTAATGGTGGGCAGGCAGTGATAAATTATAATATATCCGATGAAGGCATTGATCCAGGTCTTTATAAAATTGATATCGCCTCATACCATCGTGTGAAATTAACAACGACTACGATTAATGATACGGTCTCTGTCCAAGCTTTCACGGGAAGCACATTTGCAGGAACAATGGATGTTGAATTATTCGAAGGACCAAAGTCGAGTTTTAGACTAGAGACAACATTACCTACGACAATGACCACTGCTGGAGTACATAACGACATAAGTTGTTGGGGTTCAGAAAATGGACGAATCGATATTTCGTGGTCGTCTACTAATGATGTCTACGTGAGTGTAGACTCTGGGGCAACGTATACATCTGACTCCACTGGATTTGGATATTTACTTTATGATGGCCTAGATAGTGGTAGCTATTACGTTACCCTGAGGGATGAAAACAACTGTTATGTATACTACGATGAAATTCGTTCGTATGAACTAAGATCACCGGGACCAATTGTATTAGATAGTATTTTGGTGACCCCGAATTCCTGTTATGATCCAGAGGTCAACGGAGTAGAGAATGATGACGCGGTTATACAGATGTTTGCGCACGGTGGTATAATACCGGATAACGATGATATAAACTACGTAGCACCGCAGTTAGTTTATTCCGTAGACGGCGGGCAATTAGGAAGCTGGAGTACTCAGAACACTTTTGCCTCCCTTGATACCGGCTGGTACCACTTAAAAGTATCAAACCTGAAGAACACTTTACAGGATCCAATGGGTTGTGTGAATGAATATATGATTAGTCCATATCACTATATAGACCAGCCTGATAGCCTTCGTCTAGATAGTTTATACTACATACCGGTCCAGTGTTATGATTCAACGGATGCATTCGTAGAGTTCTATGCTTCAGGAGGGAATAACATAAGTTACTCGCTAGACACATTGAATTTCCAAACAGGGAGTCTCTTTGAAAATGTTGCGCCGGCAGAATATTTCCCGACTATAGAGGATGATAAAAATTGTCCAGCGTACTATTACCATAAAGCTCAGAAGACGTATTTGGATATTCGCGATAGTATTGAGATTGAAGAGCCTAGTCCAATGTTCATTAATTTTGTAACCACAGATCTCCTGTGTAATGAAGTATTTGACCCGTCCTCTATTGAAGTGGTCATCATAGGGGGTAATATCGATCCTAATACATCTTATGACCCGTCTAATCCGGCAACGTATAGAGATTCACTTCAAGGATTTGTTTACGAATGGAGCTTCGATTCGACCTCTGCGGTTCAGGGTCAATATGGATACTTCATTGATACGATGTCCTGGAACGCTGCAGATTCTTTATGGGCAGGTACTTACGACTTGTATGTAGAAGATTATAAAGGCTGTTTTGTTGAAGGTAGTGTTTCATTAAACCAACCAGACTCTATCCGACTAGATAGTGTTTACACAAGCCCTGTAACGTGTTGGGATAGTTCAAATGCAATTCTTGAAATCTATGCATCGGGAGGTAATGGGTTAGAATACACCATTGACTCTATACCAAACTCAACATTGAATGCAACTTGGGGGCTTATCACGTCTTACGACACATTGAGTCAGGGTGATACGTCATTCATCTATGTGAAGGATACCATTGATCCAAGCTGTTTTGTAGACTATAAAGCACCTCAGTTCTATTATGTAGATAGCTTAATCACATATACCGTAGATACAGCGATCGTGACACCAGTGCTCTGTTTTGGGGATACTACAGGGACCATATTAGTTCAAACGTCGGGAGGCTTAAATCCACTATTTAACTTCGATACGTTATCCACAACCTTTGACACCATTGGGTTTATCTCTGTTCCTTCAGATAGCGTATACATAACAGTTACTGACATTAATGGATGTACACCTAAAGACACATTGGCGTATACTTCTATTACACGTAAATTATTCGTACCACAGCCGGATCCACTTGTCGTTCTTGCTGCAACAGATAGTAACGTTTATTGTGCAGAGGACACTACCGGAATTATTTCTGCCTTCGTTGCAGGCGGTACAACGCCATATGATATACTTTGGACTTCAGGAGACACGACCCTAGCTGATAGCTCTGTATCTGCAGGACTCTATTACATAGAAGTGATCGACACTAATGGATGTTATGCTTGGGATTCAACAAGCGTATTTGCAATAGACTCCGATTGTGATTCAATCACAGATTCCATCGAGACTTACGCGGATTATGATTTAGATGGCTTACCAAATGCATACGATTTAGATAGTGATAATGACGGGTTGCCGGATAGTTTAGAATACGATTACAACCGCGATGGTATTCCATTAGATGATTGTGATGGCGATGGGTGGCCTAACTATTTGGATCCAGACATGTGCGAATTCTATATTCCTTCTGTTGTTACACCTAACTCAGATGGAGATAATGACGCGCTATTTATTCCAGGTCTGCAATACTTCAATAACTTTAAGTTTACGGTATTCAATTCAATGGGTAATAAAGTGTACCAAGTAGAGAATTCTAACATTAACTTTAATGGATCTACTTCTGGTACAGTGGTATGGTCTACCAATGGATCACTCCCGTCAGGGACGTATTATTACGTACTTGAAATTAGGCCGAACAAATGGACACAAACCGGTTATATCTTCTTAGCACGTTAATGATGAAAAAGACGATTTTTTACAGCCTACTCTTTTTGGTCTTGACGCTCGATGTCACTGGCCAAAGCCATCCATCTTTGCACAATTATTTGTTCAATCCAGTGGCTATCTCACCTTCGTATGCAGGAAGATTGAGTGGAACTATCTCAGCAGGTCATGACCAACGTTGGGTGGGTATCGACGGTGCCCCTGTGACGTCAGACATTAGCTATGATGTAATGACAAAAGGCAGGTTTGGGTACAACCTCAGTGTAATGAGTAATGACGTTGGACCAATCTCAAATACGGCGGTTGGTATTGTAACCTCTTATCACCTACGAATAAGTCCAAATGAATATTTCTCTACGGGTGTACGCTATGTGTTGAACAGATTAGATGTTGATTTGCCATCTGAGCAGTATATCGATCAAAACGACTTTGTAATCCTTAACGGCGTAATTAGAAAGTGGTACCACAACGTGGACATAAGCGGGGCATACTATGGTCGTCAAAGTTATTTTGGAGCGACCATGCGAAATGCCGTTCGAACTTCTTTTTTCCTAAATGACAACTATGGAGCCAGAGTCATTCATCTGTATGGAGGGAGTGAATATAAAACGATTTACGGTTTTGATTTTCTCTACAGCGGATTATTAAATATTGTTGAGAATACACCGGTTGATATGAATGTTCACATGATGTTACGATTCCAGGACTACCTTTCTTCGGGCATATTAATTGGTAGCTCTAATGTCGGGTTGGTCTATAAGATTAACAGTAATAATGGATTCTCATTTTTATACCAGTATTCGTATCCCTTGTCTGACTTGAGTTTATTCTCGCAACAAAGTCACATGGCTACCATTCGTTATGGATTAACTAAGGCGAATGTGTTTGCAAACAGAATAGTTGAAACGCCAGTATTCTTTTTATGATGAAGCCGATATATAGCGTTTTATTTATTTGCGGAATAATTTTATCCGCGAAAGCACAGTATAAGCGTGAGGCGGAGGTACCGTCGTTCTTCAATCAAAGTTTTCAAATATCGAAGTTGACCTCGCCACTAAACAATTCTTTGGGTGCAACGGATGTTGGAGACGGCAGGTTGTTTTATGTGAGCGATAAGGCCGGCATGCCAGGAAGATTGGGGAAGAAGTTTAATTTATGGAGCGTTGATTTAATTACGGAAAAGTTAAAACGCGTGAGCACAAAAAATCTTTGTGAGATAAACATGCTTAAGTATAATGTGAGCGGTGTTACGGTCGATGACAGTAACTCATTTATGATTGCAGCCATCAACGATGAGTCGTTTAATGATTTTCTTGCTGAAACTAGAATGACTTTATTGCACGTTGATCTTTCACACGGATTCTCACAATGCGCTGTGCCTCCTTTTGTAAAACTAGGTTATTCC
>JAQWJX010000082.1:0-7508 GCA_029248145.1 Schleiferiaceae bacterium
CACGAAACAAACTTGAAGAAGCAGGGTATGTTGGGTCTGACTTTCGAAAACGAAGCAGACTACGATCTTATTCTAGCCGACGATACGTTCAACTTTACTGATCTTGCTGAATTTACATCAGGTAAGCAGCTAAATCTTGAAGTAGTCCATGCCGACGGTGCTATAGACAACGTCAAGTTAAACCACACCTATAATGCACAGCAGATTGATTGGTTCAAGGCAGGTTCTGCATTGAATTTGATTAAGATGCAAAACGACGCGTAAAGCGCTGATTTAGATGGCATTCCAACAAAAAGCCCGGCGCATTTCAATGCGCCGGGCTTTTTTATGCGATCTACCGCGGTGCGGTATTATTTCATCAAGTACCCTACTTTTAAACCAAAGTTCCAAACGTACGGTGCTAAGTCAGTACCTACACCCCCACTGAAACCATAATTAGAGTAATTAGAGTAAAGATTGACTTGCTTAGTGGTAAAGCCGTAGCCAAATCCTGCAGAATATTCTACCATCAACTGTTCAGACAATACCAACTGATTTCCGAATTCGAGCATTGCTGCTCCTGCAAAAGCCGTTTCGCGGTTAGTAGGATACATGAATGTAACAGGATCAGGTGGATGATCGTAATCAATGCGGTCGTAATTATAAGTGGTGATCATTAGATTAGGCTTGATGTACGAACCTCTCATGATGTGACCATAGCGCATGCGTTGCATGTAGAAATTGGGGCTTCTTTTAAACTTAAAACCAGTATAAAGGCCCGCACCCATTGCGCGTTCGGGGTCGTTCCAACCGTTTTGGTTTTCATAACCCGCACCTACAAATAAGGCGCCTGCTTCCCACGAGCTCGAAGGGTTAATGGCCTCTTCGTAAACAACGAACATGTAGTTTTGACTAATCGCGCCAATGTCTAGCTTAATCCCATGTCGACGTTGATTCGCGTAAATACGCTCATCATTCATCATGGTTTTACTTAAATCCATTACGCGACCACTTTCAAAGATGATTTTACTCAAGTAATCCTTTTCGATACTAAAGGTTGCGGAATTCACTGGTGATCCATACTCGCGGTACTTAATAAAATCTGGATTTACTTCAATGATGGTCACTTCATCGATCGTTTTATCCTTGTAAATAATCATATCCTGTGCTGCGACTTCTAAGAAGGCAACTGAGCAGGCGAGGATAAGAAGCAGTTTTTTCATGGTCAAATTAATTTGGTCTCTTACTTCAAATATAATGCCGTTTCGCGTTGTAAATTAGTCGAACGATGAAATTCACAAAAACACAACGTGGTTGGGCCATGTATGATTGGGCCAATTCGGTCTATTCGCTGGTCATCAGTACCGTTTTATTTCCGCTGTACTATGAGGCGGTCACAAAGAACGAAACGAATGAAGTGTTGTTTTTAGGGCGCTATTGGGAAAATACGGTGGTCTACAGTTATGTCATCGCCGCCTCGTATTTAACTATTTCCATTTTATCGCCCTATCTCGCAGCTATGGCAGATCGCACTGGACGTCGTAAAGTATTTATGCGAACCTTTATGATTATGGGTGCCTTGAGTACTTCTTGTATGGGATTGTTTACTGCTGCTAACCCCTGGCTAGGACTTTACCTTGCCTTTTTAGCGAGCGTCGGATTTACTGGATCTATTGTTTTTTACAACAGTTTCTTACCGGTAATCGCCCCTGCTGAGATGCAAGACCGATTATCTGCGCGTGGCTTTTCCTTAGGCTACTTCGGGAGTGCTTTGTTACTGATTTTGTGTCTTGTACTTGTTCAGATGCCACATACGTTCGGTTTTCCCGATGAAGGCATTGCTTCTAGATTTTCATTCCTTGTAACCGGAATCTGGTGGCTGGGGTTCGGACTGCCCGCGATCAGAAGATTGCCAGAAGATGAAGTGAAAGATTATTTTGAAGGTAAGCTGTTCTGGAAGAGTTGGAGGGAGCTATTGCTGGTATTTAAAGAATTCCGTGGAATTAAATCGCTGCGTATTTTTCTTGGAGGCTTTTTCTGGTACAGCGTAGGCATGCAAACCATAATACTGCTCGCAGCGGTTTTTGGATCAAAGGTTTTAGATCTAGAATCTTCGCAGCTCATTATGACCATTTTGATCATTCAATTCGTTGCTATAGCCGGTTCCGCAGTTTTTGCACGCTTAAGTGAACGAACGACTAATGTGTTCGCTATCAAAGTAGGCGTTGCGATTTGGATGTTGTTGTGTTTCGCCGCCTATTTCGTTCAGAGCGCTGGCCAATTCTATGTTGTCGGCGGTGTGCTGGGATTTGTTATGGGTGCGGTACAAAGTCTTTCACGTTCTACCTACAGCAAAATGCTGCCTGAAACAGAAGACCACACGACGTACTTTAGTTTCTACGACGTTATGGAAAAATTGGCCACGACTTTTGGAATGTTTAGTATAGGAATTCTAGAGGCATTGACGGGCGATCTAAGAAATTCTGCACTAGCACTTACCGTATTCTTTGGAATAGGTCTAATCCAGATTTTCAGACTTCGAGGGCTCGAGAAGAAAAGCGCCACTCACACGAATTAGCGTTTCCCCAAAGAATTCGTCTACTTCCTTGCCCTGGTAAAAACCTTGAACGGTGATGTATCCAGTAGTGGGCCACAAAGTAGTGTCAGAGGTGTCCTTGGTTACAATAATCCCATTAGGGAAGGTGATGCTTTTGCGCTCCGCACTTTGAATGGTATCTGACAGTTGAATTACGGTGCCGGTTTCCCATTCCGAGTACATCAGTATTCCAGCAAATCCATCGGCACTGCCTTCGAACGCAGGCTTCTGCTGCATTGCTTTTTCGGGTGTTCTAAAGTATTGATAGAGTCCGAGAGAAACCGCTGCGGTAACAAAAAAAGATAGGGTAATGAGCGCTTTCTTCATGATGTAGAATTAGCTTTGAACCTGACCGATGTAATTGCTCGGGGTAATTTGTTTCAGCTCGGCTTTGATAGTATCATTTACGTCTAAAGTATCAATAAAATCAGCGATGCTTGATGCAGTTATGGCGCTATTTGTGCGGGTTAAAGCTTTGAGTGCTTCATAAGGTTTAGGATAGCCCTCTCTACGCAGGATGTTTTGGATGGCTTCCGCAACTACGGCCCAATTCGCCTCTAGATCCGCAGCGATTTTACCTTCATTCACTAAGAGTTTGCCCAATCCTTTATTCATCGAGGCTATTGCAATTAAAAGATGACCAAATGGAACACCAACATTACGCAATACTGTAGAGTCCGTAAGATCGCGTTGTAAACGTGATATCGGTAGTTTTCCAGCAAGGTGCTCGAATAGTGCATTAGCAAGCCCTAAGTTCCCTTCTGCATTTTCAAAATCAATCGGATTCACTTTGTGCGGCATAGCGGATGACCCTACCTCACCGGCTTTGATTTTTTGTTTGAAGTAGTCCATACTGACGTAGGTCCAAACGTCACGGCAAAGGTCGATGAAGATATTATCGATGCGCTTAAGCGCGTCGAATTGTGCAGCAATGTTATCGTAGTGCTCAATCTGAGTCGTTGGGTAGCTGCGTTGCAATCCCAGGTGATTACTTACAAAAGTGTCTCCCCAATTATGCCAGTCACGTCCCGGATAAGCCACGGTATGGGCATTAAAGTTACCCGTAGCACCTCCGAACTTCGCACTGTGCGGTACGGCTTTAAGCTGAGCGAGTTGGCTGCGTAAACGTGAGGTGAATACCTTAAACTCTTTACCTAAAGTAGTGGGAGATGCAGGCTGACCGTGTGTACGCGCAAGAAGAGGAATCGCCTCCCAGGCTTTTGCATTTGCTTCTATAGCTTCAATAAGCGTTTCAATGGAAGGGTAGATGACCTCTTCAAGGGCTTCTTTTACCGATAAAGGAACAGATGTGTTATTGATGTCCTGCGAAGTAAGTCCAAAGTGTATGAACTCTTGAAATGGGCTTAGACCTAAGGATTCAAAAGCTTCTTTGATAAAATATTCAACCGCTTTTACATCGTGGTTCGTGACCTTTTCAATGTCTTTTATTTTCTGTGCATCCTCCGTACTAAAGTTTTTATAGATGGCACGTAAGGCCTTAAAATGCTTATGGTCTACTCCTGTTAGCTGAGGTAAGTCGCTTTCGCACAATGCAATAAAGTATTCGATTTCAACGCGTACTCTGTATTTGATCAGTGCAAACTCAGAAAAGTACTGACTAAGGGCTTCGGTTTTCGAAGCATAACGACCGTCAACGGGTGTGATGGCATGTAAAGCTGTAGACATTGCAAGGCTATTAAAGCACAAAATTAACGGAGTTGACCGCGTTTTCCTAATTCTATGACCTCAAGGTTCATGACTTTTCCTTTTTCGTCCCCTTGTTGGACCAAATCAAACCGGAGCATCGTACGTATCTTATGAAATCCGTGGATTCCGGCCGCACCCGGATTCATATGCAAGCAATCGATGGTATTGTCATGCACTACCTTCAGAATATGACTGTGTCCGCATACAAATACATCGGGTTTTTCTTTCTTCAGCCCTTCGCGGGTTCTGTTGTTGTAGCGAGGGGGATAGCCACCGATGTGTGTGATCCAGACTTTTACGCCGTTTAAAACGAACTTTTGGTGCAATGGATAGCGGCTTCGCATGGTGTGGTCATCGATATTCCCGTAAACGGCAATTAAGGGTTTACCCAATGCTTCAAGAGCATCCACCCCTTCGTGACTACCGATATCTCCCGCGTGCCAAATCATATCCACGCCAGAGGCAAAGTCAAGGATTCTATCGTCCATATGACTGTGCGTATCAGAGAGTAGTAGGATTTTTGTCCTTTTGATTGTCACAAGCGTACCTTTGTTGCGAATTTTATTCAAATGTAATGCGTACACTCTTGAGATTAGCTTACGATGGCGCTCCCTTTTGTGGTTGGCAGATCCAGCCGAAGGAACGTACGGTTCAGGGTGATCTCGACGATGCGCTCAGTACACTCTTGCGCCAGCCTATACAGACCATGGGCGCTGGAAGAACGGATACAGGGGTGCATGCAAAAGAAATGTTCGTTCATTTTGATTGGGCGCCAGAACTAGGCAAGGGAATTCAGGATTTGGACCAATTGGTTCACCGTCTCAATAGGTTTCTCGATCCTGCCATTCGCATTTACGAGGCGCGTGAAGTTCAACCCGACTGGCATGCGCGTTTTGATGCGACTGCGCGTAGTTACGAATACATTCTTTGTGCATCAGGATCGCCTTTTCGACGTGAAAAGGCATGGATGGTAGAGCGTCTGCCAGATATTTTGAAAATGAATGCGGCAGCAGAATCACTTCTTACGGAGACGGATTTCTCAAGTTTTTGCAAAACTGGATCCGACAACAAAACCACCATTTGCGACGTCACTCGTGCAGAGTGGGTAATGGAAGGAGACGTTTTGATTTTCTACATCACCGCAGACCGTTTCCTCCGTAACATGGTTCGCGCCATTGTAGGATCTCTTTACGAGGTAGGTAACGGCAAATGGTCAGTGGCCGAATTTAAAGCACGATTTGCGCAAAAAAACAGAGGGGCGATGGGAACAAGTGCCCCCGCTCAAGGCTTATACCTTACACAAGTAACTTATAACAACCTCTAGCATGTCTAAAGTAGGCGGGAAGGCGTTTGATTTTAAACTGTTCACTAAGGTCATGGCATATGCTCGGCCTTATCGTGGATTGTTTTGGGGTTCAGTCGTGCTGACAGTGGTCCTCGGCGCATTAGGAACCGCTCGTCCCATCATTACGAAAATGATTATCGATGATGCTATTTTAGCTTTAGACGGCGCTTATTTGTTGAATTTGAGTCTCGGGTTAGTTTCCTTACTTGTTCTAGAAAGTCTGGGCCAATTCGGTTTTATGTATGCTGCAAACTGGTTGGGTCAGAGTATTATCAAAGACATTCGGATTGAGCTTTTCGATAAATTACAATCGTTTAAGCTGGGGTTTTATGATCGTACGCCCATCGGCCAATTGGTCACTCGAGTTGTTTCGGATATTGAGACCATAGCTCAAATTTTTTCACAGGGAATCCTCGTCATCTTTGGAGACTTGTTCCGCATTGTGATTATGCTCGGCGCGATGTTCTTTTATTTCAATCCCATTCTCGTACTTATTAGTTTATCCATTATACCCGTGCTGTTTATTGCAACACGTTGGTTTCAGAGAGGTATCAAGGGCGCCTTTCAACGCGTTCGTTCAGAAGTGTCGAATCTAAACACTTTCGTTCAAGAACACCTTGGAGGAATGAATGTGGTGCAGGCTTTTGGTCGTGAACAACAAGAATCTGAGAAGTTTCGTGCCATAAATGCCCGCCACCGCGATGCAAATATTGAAAGCATCTATTATTACGCATTGTTCTTTCCCATCATTGAAGTGCTTAGTGCTATTTCGATAGGTTTAGCGGTATGGTATGGAGGCATGAATGCTGCACAAGGTGGTGCAGTGACGGTAGGAGAGCTGACCGCAATGATCATTTTTATCGGAATGTTATTCCGTCCCCTACGTCAACTTGCAGACCGATTCAACACTTTACAAATGGGTATGGTTGCTTCAGAACGCGTGCTCAATCTTCTTGAAAGCGATCATGAGCTTGAAGCAAACGGTACCAAGCGATTGCGTCCACTTAAAGGTGCCATTGCATTTGAATCGGTAGACTTCCATTACAATGAAGGCGAACCTATCTTACATGAGGTGAGCTTCGCCGTGGCTCCTGGTGAGACTGTGGCCGTAGTAGGAGCAACGGGCGCAGGCAAAAGCACCATTATTTCCATCCTTATGGGTCTTTACCCCTATGCGAAGGGAAGTGTGAGTATAGACGGTGAAGAGCTGAAAGAATTGGATTTGCATGACTTACGTCAGCAGTTGGCTTTAGTACTACAAGATGTTTTTTTATTCTCAGATACGGTTCGGTCAAACATCGTTCTAGGTGATGGCTCCATCAGCGATGAAGCTATTCTGAAGGCCGCCACTGCCATTGGTATTTCCGAATTTATAGAGGGCTTACCGGACGGCTTAGATTACAATGTCCAGGAGCGTGGTGGTGTGCTTTCTGCTGGTCAGCGCCAATTGCTAGCCTTCCTTCGTGCATATATTACGAATCCGGCCGTATTAATTCTTGATGAAGCTACCTCGTCGATCGATTCGCATACAGAAGAATTGATTCAACGTGCCTTGATTGCACTTACACAAAACAGAACATCCTTAATTATTGCACACCGTCTTTCGACTATTCAACACGCTGATAGAATTATAGTGCTTGACAAGGGGCGCGTTGTGGAGATGGGGAGTCACCAGGAACTTCTCGAAAAAGCTGGAGCGTATTACAATTTATACGAGAAGCAGTTCGCTTCGGTGGAGTAAAAAAAAAGCGGCCCCTGAGGGCCGCTTTGCTTATCCGTTCATGGAGATTAAGAACTCCGCATTGTCTTTTGTCTTTCGAACGCGATCGCTTAGGAATTCCATTGCTTCGATCGGTGTCATGTCTGCAAGGTATTTCCTTA
>JAQWJX010000115.1:0-2736 GCA_029248145.1 Schleiferiaceae bacterium
AGGCACTTGAAGTGATCCGTTTGAGGCTGAATAAACACCCATAACTTCAATTCCTGCCCAAGGCGAACTTTGTCCACCCACTGCAGTGTCTTGAATAAAAATGAACGGACGCTGTCCACCAGTCACGGAACCTGAGGCGACCTCCGTAGCCCATCCTGGAGTAACAACAACACCGCGTGTTATAATGGTTTGCCCGAGGTAGGCCGAAGTGTCGTTACATGCGGCTAGATCGCTAGCAGATACGTCGTTTATTGCACTAATGCTAACGTAGGATTGACCAAAGGCAGTTGAAGCAAAAGCAGCAACTAAAAAAGTGAGTAGATATTTTCTCATTACTTAACTATTATAAAGGGTTCTGTAGTTCGTTTTCCAGTTTCTAAATCTTGAACATGCAATAGGTAAGTACCTCGAGCGATGATCTGACTTTCTTTTGACAATAAATCCCAGGCATGTTCGCCTCCTGAGAATGTATTTTGATCCGGATTTTCTGATCCGAAAGTTCTAAACCACCGGGTGTCTGAGCCGTTGTAATCAGGAGTATGCTCAAAGGTGTCGATCAAATCGCCTGCAGCCGTGGTAATGGTGATCTGGCAGTGTGCGGGTAAGTTGGCAAAAATGATTTTTCGACTTTCTTCTTGAAAATTACTCTGTCCTTCCCATCCCGCACTAAGGTAATAGGGGTTAGGATAAGCATACGGACGATCTTCTTCGTCGGCAGCTTCTGTACCCGGAAAGACGCGAGTGACGTTTGCAAGCGCAGAACTTTCAAGACTTTCTAACCCTGAGTTTAGATCACCTTTATCAAAAGCAGTCACAGCCATTGCTGTTTGCCATCCGTTGGGCAATGGAGAAAGGGTGTAGGCATAGTCATAAACCACTGTATCGTTCTCGAATTCTTTAGGTGTGGGAAGCAATACCGGTGTAAACCCATTATTCATTCCATAAATGTTGCCTGTACTGTCGAACGACGCGACTAGGCTCAAGTCTTCAGCAAGATTTGGAGTAGCGAACACATCAAATCCCGTATTAGTGGCGTAGATGTTGAAACCTTCAAAATCTTGTTTTTTGGAGATTGGGTCGACGCTTGTGACACTATTGCTGGCCCAGTAAATGGTAGCGCTGTTTTCACCAGCTTCCACTCGTGAATATGGAATGGCGGGTGGTGTAGGAAGAATGAAGCGTGTGATTTCTCCGTCGCCATCTTTGTCTTCTCCCGGATCTAGGATCCCGTTGAAGTTACCGTCTTCACCATTGTAGGTGGTTTGTGCCCAATTCGCTGCGCTAAGCAACCCACCGCGTTGCACTGCATTGTTTTGAGCATTGGGATTTCCATCTTCAATCTTTTTAGCCACGACAAAAGCAAATGCGATGTTAATGGTATCCCCCGGTGCAAAAGCGCTAAATGGCCCTGCTGAAATAAGGTCGGAACGGTTTCCAATTTTATTGAGTTCGTCCTGTAGATCTACATCCAAAGTACTCACGCAACCCGCAGCAGCCGGGTTTTCCCAGCAAGGATTATGATTGAAGCCATCGACCATTTTCTGATAGCGTTGCTGATCTGTAGTAGGAAAAAAGAAGGTGCTTTGACCACTGTTATTGAATACCCATGCATTGTAATTTACACGGAAACTAGAATCGGTTCGAGGGTGACGAAACCCTTGCTTGTCTTCACCTCCTAAAAAGACTTGACCCACATAACTATCGGTAAACCCTTCGTCACCTGTGGCATCGTAACAATAGGCGAGGTTTAAACTATCTACAAACCCGTTACCGCCTTGTGAATAGAAAGATGCACCTCCAGCGCCAGCTGGAGTGATATTTACGTTTCGAACCACCGTGTTGTTCCATAGACCTATGTAGAGGTCATCGAAGCTTTGGTCTCCCGTATTGTAGATGGTTAATGAACACATGGCCATGAAATCTGAAAAGCTATAGTTCCAATTCAAAAGGCGCATTTCTGCAACGATATCCATCGGGTTGATGTGATTGTTGATCGGAATAGATGTTCCCGGTACTAATAAGGTTGAGTCAGAAAAATTGGCAATAAAATCTTGATGAGAAATAGCAGAGGAATTAAACTTTGGAGACGTTTTAAGACTGCTCATTTCTTTTACGGGCATCCCCGGCACTGGGTTAAATTCGAAGCCGCCGCGCCCAGGCGCATACCCCTGCGGTGAATCATATGCGGAGGTACTGACACGTATGACACCGTTTGCTGTTCCTCCAATCCAAATACCACCTTCAAATAAATGTTCAATACCCGATCCCGCTGGATTTTCTAATGACGGCGTACCGGATCCGTCTTTATAACCTCTAAATGCATTTCCAAAAGTCCCCGCATTTGTTGCCGAAAGTCGAACATTCGCCTGCGTAGTTTGAAACTCTTCGAAGTTTTGTGCCTGCGTAAAAACGCTACACAAAAGGGCGAGAAGAAGGAGGATTCTGTGATGCATTAAAAAATGATTTTACGCGTGGTGTGACCGTTCATAGTCTCTAAACGAAGAAGGTAAGTACCCCTTGGTAGTAAGGGTACCGTAAAGGTAGTTTCGGAGGTTTCGAATAATTCTTGTCATGCGAGCGTACTAATGTGTAAACGACTTTGCTCCGGTAGCGTTAATGTTGCCCCCGTGGGCATAGGGTTAGGTAAATTCCAATTCCCTTCATGCGATGCTATCGCTAATTGTTGCCCTTCAATCTCAATATCTACAATCACAGGGAGATGGTCGCTCAAGGCAT
>JAQWJX010000116.1:0-5590 GCA_029248145.1 Schleiferiaceae bacterium
AGATGCCATTCAATGTGGGTGTAGTCTTCGCGCAACTTTGACATTTCTTCTGGATCTTCTAACGTGGCATTATCATCTACAATGCCTTTGAAGCGGTAATAACCCGTTTTTCCTGACCAAACATGACCGAAAATAGAGTCACCTCTGGTGGATGCTTCTACGTTATAGATAAATCGACCATCGAATCCTTGAAGTATAAAACCGCCTTCGTCGACTTTATAACCAGTAAGAAACCTACTATCTCCGGTAGATGTAGCGATGGTTCCAACTAGCGTATTTTCCTTAAGGCCCAATTGTAATAAGGCGGGGCGGATAGTACCTGAATCGTAATCTCTAAAAATGGCGTATTGAACAGGCGGCTCGTCTTTGGTTGCTGGAATGCTATAATCACCTTTAGTCAGGTATAAGGGCAATTCATAATCCTTTGCATCCGTTCTATAATACATCCCCTCATACCCCTTTTCAGAGGGAGTAAGCCATATATCAGAGGCAAATACCGGAAAAGAGCCTCTAAGCGTATCCTCACCGTATAATGCTACGTCAAAAGATTCTTGCACACCGTTGTAAAACGTCAGTACATTCTCTTCGAGGTGAACCTTAAACGATACGCGGGTGGAGTCGTTTTGGATTATGGATCCAATGAAATCTTGTCCTGTGGATTCTGCCACCTCGGGCTCTGGCGATGCGCAAGAAAAAAGGGCCATCGAAATGGCCCCTATGATGATGAAATTCTTCATGTCTGAATTAGAGGTTTAATTCTTCAATAAAGGTATCAATCTTTCTTTCAAGTTCAGCTTTCGTTGCTGCATGGCTATCGCCAGTAGTAGTGCGTACGCTGAAGTAAAACTTGATTTTAGGTTCCGTTCCCGAAGGACGTGCACTGACCTTATCTCCGGCTTCTGTGATGAACTGCAGTACGTTTGAAGCAGGGAGTTCTGTACTATGTGTGGCACCTGTGCGAAGATCTGTTTGAGTCGCTTTTCCATGATCGATGGCAATAATCACTGGTGAGCCGGCCAAATTTTTAGGCGGATCGTTGCGAAGGGCAGTCATTATATCAGCAATCTCTTGGGCGCCGGAGCGTCCTTTCTTCGTAATGGAGATCAATCGCTCTTGGTATTGGCCAAACTCACGGTGAATGGCTTCTAACTGTTGCAGAACGGTGCGGCCTTGTGCTTTAGCATTTGCAGCCATTTCTGCAATCATCACGGCAGAAGCAACAGCATCTTTATCACGCACGGCATCCCCGATAAGGTAGCCATAAGACTCTTCACCGCCTACCAGGAATTGTTCTTCTGGTTTGTTTTTGATGATATCAGCAATCCACTTAAAACCGGTCAAACAGCGGTAACAAGGTACCTCGTATGCTGCTGAAATCTCTGCGATAAGATCTGTCGTGACAACAGTGGCAGCGGTAAAACCGTTTGCCGGAAGGGTACCGTTTCTTTTATATGCCTCCAGTATATAGTGGACCAGTAAAGCTGCTGTGTCATTCCCATTGAGGAGCTGCATCTTACCTGTGCCGTTGTTCACAGCAATACCGACGCGGTCCGTATCTGGATCACATCCTATAACAAGGTCGGCGTTAGTGGCTTCAGCCTGCGCAACAGCCATGGCTAAAGCAGCACTTTCTTCTGGATTAGGACTCGCTACGGTTGGGAAATTTCCGTCCGGTGCGCTTTGCGCTTCGACCAGTTGAACGTTGGTGAATCCAGCCTTAGCAAGGGCAGGAGGAACACTCACAATGGAGGTGCCGTGCAATGCTGTAAATACAATGTCCAGTTCCGTCTTACCGGCGTTGCTTAGGCTTAGCCCTGCAACCATATCGGTGTATTTATCGTCTATGGCAGTACCTACGGTCTCAATCAAAGCCTCGTTGGCATCCCAACGGATGTCTTCGAAACGGGTTGCTCGAACCTTTTCAATCACTGCACTATCATGCGGAGGAACGAGCTGTCCACCGTCGTCCCAATAAACTTTGTAACCGTTGTATTCTTTAGGATTGTGAGAAGCCGTGAGAACGATACCGAAATCACAACCCAATTCCCGCACAGCGAAGCTCAGCTCTGGAGTTGGACGTAAATCTTCGAAGAGAAAGGTGTGTACTCCATTTGCACTCAAAACTTCCGCTACTTTGCGAGCGAAGGACTTAGAATTGTTTCTACTGTCGAATGCAATGGCTGCTTTTAGTGGCTTCCCATCAAAAAAAGATTTCGCATAAGCCGCTAATCCTTGTGTGGCTAAACCGAGTGTATAAGGGTTAATTCTATTGGTTCCCACGCCCATGATCCCGCGCATTCCACCTGTACCGAAATCCAAATCTTTATAAAATGGCTCAATCAAAGCATCGCCGCCTTCCTTTAAAAGGGTCTCTGCTTCGGCACGCGTTTCAGCGTTGAATAAATCAGAAGTCCACAAAGTGGCATTTTGAGTAGCAATAGATAGAACGTCCGCGCTCATAGAAGTCAATGGTTTTTATGAAAAGTAAAAATACAAAAAGGGGGCCGGAGCCCCCTTAAGATTCCTAAGACATAGGAATATTTAATCAACAAGTAACAAACCGTTATTCGTTACCTAACATCTCGTAAGAACGCGCGATAAATGCAGTCAATTCCTCTCCGTGTAATAAGTTTTGCTGCAGCTTCGCAAGGTCTAAGGCTTGATTTACTGCCGAGCTACGTGCATCAGCATCTTCTGTATCAAGAATCTTCGAAGCTAATGGATGGTTCGCGTTTACGATAAGATCGTACATATCCGGGAAATCTCCCATGCCCATCATGCCCCCGCCACCGGTCATTTGCATTTCCTTCATGCGGCGCATGAATTCAGGAACGGTAATCACTAATGGAGCTTCAGTAGAATCCATATCCTCCAGTTTTAAGGTGAACTTTTCCGTAGGCACTATAGCTTCTAAGCGGGTTTTTAATTCCTCTTTTTGCTTGTCGCTTAATTTCGCCACTCGTGTTTCATCCTTCTTAATCAGGTTATCGATCAAATCAGAATCTACACGGGCAAACGTTGTGTTTTCGTGCTCTTGTTCCAATTTCTGTAGCAAATGGCTGGTCAGAGGAGAATCTAGCAATAAAACGCTGTATCCTTTAGACTTCGCATTTTGAATGTAGCTGTGCTGTGCCTCTTTGTTTGATGCATAGAGAACGACCGTCTTTTTATCCTTGTCTGTTTGGTGCTCTTTGATGGATTCGAGGTACGCATCAAAGGTGTGAAGTCCACCGTCTGTATCCGAATACATTGCAAATTTCTTTGCCTTGTCGAAGAACTTATCCTCCGTCAACATACCGTATTCGATGATGATTTTCATATCGTTCCATTTCGATTCAAAATCGGCACGGTCCTTACGGAACATTTCATCGAGTTTATCAGCAACTTTTTTGGTGATGTGAGATGCGATTTTTTTAACGTTTCCATCCGCTTGCAGGTAAGAGCGACTCACGTTAAGTGGAATGTCGGGAGAATCAATCACCCCATGTAAAAGAGTTAAGAAATCAGGGACAATTCCTTCCACGCTGTCCGTAACGAACACCTGCTTCTGAAAGAGTTGAATTTTATTGCGTTGCGGCTCAACGTTTGGTTTAATCTTAGGGAAGTATAAGACTCCAGTGAGGTTGAATGGGAAATCCACGTTCAAATGAATGTTGAACAATGGCTCTTCAAAGCTCGTTGGGTAGAGTTCTTTATAGAAGGTTTTGTAGTCTTCCTCCGTTAAATCAGACGGTTTGCGCACCCATGCTGGATTAGGGTTGTTGATGATGTTTGGGACTTTGCGTGTTTCCCATTTTGCATCTTCTCCTTCCGCTGCTGCATTGTAGCTTTCATCCTTCTCACCGAACTCAATGGAGATCGGCATGAACTTCGCATATTTACTTAGCAGCTCATTAATTTTACTTTCTTCAAGGAAATCCTCGCTGTCATCAGCAATGTGTAGCTTGATTTCAGTTCCACGATCTTCTTTTTCTATGGTATTCAGTTCGAACTCTGGATTTCCATCACAAATCCACTGCACTGCAGCGGCGTCTTTATGAGATTTTGTTAGGATTTCAACCTTCTTTGCCACCATAAAGGCAGAGTAGAAGCCTAGACCGAAATGGCCTATCAAATCTGCACCTTCCATTTTACCCTCATATTCTTTCACGAATTCCTCCGCGCCAGAGAAAGCAACCTGGTTAATGTATTTGTCGATTTCCTCAGCAGTCATACCGATACCACGGTCGATGATGCTCAAGGTTTTGGCCTTTTTGTCCAATTTGATGTGAATGGTCAAATCGCCAAGCTCGCCTTTGGCTTCACCCAAATTGGTCAGCGTTTTCAGCTTCTGCGTTGCATCGACAGCATTTGATACCAATTCACGTAAGAAAATTTCGTGATCGCTATACAAGAACTTCTTGATAATAGGGAAGATGTTCTGCGCGGTTACGTTTATAGATCCTTTTGCCATTTTATTCAATTATTTGGTTTCTGCAACTACTTCAACACTCGTGCCACACGCCACCAATTCAATTTTGTGTGACAAGGTGTCAACTTAGGTGCCAATTTTACTTTATCTTTTTTCCAACGCAACTTTATTACAAGACAACCTATCATGCACACAGCTAAAATCTCCGGAACCGGCCATTATGTACCCGAACGTATCGTTACCAATGAGCACCTCAGTACCCTTATGGATACAACCGATGAGTGGATTACTGAGAGAACCGGTATCCGCGAACGTCGTTGGGTAGAAGAAGGCGACGGGAATACGGCTGCTACCATGGGTATAAAAGCCGCACGCAATGCCATTAAAGCCGCGGGAATAGAGCCTGAGGAAATTGGACATATCGTGTTTGCTACTATTTCACCGGATTACTACTTTCCAGGTTGTGGCGTTCAGGTACAAGAAGCTTTTGGCATACATACGGCTGGGGCAACAGATGTGAGAAATGCATGCTCGGGGTTTATCTATGCTTTAAGTGTGGGCAATGCCTTTGTTCAAACGGGGATGTATGAGCATGTTTTAGTGGTGGCCTCCGAATTGCAAAGCCCATTTTTAGATAAAACCACGAGGGGAAGGGGTGTGAGCGTTATTTTCGGTGATGGTGCCGGTGCCGTTGTACTTTCTCGTGCAAAGGATGGCGAATCGGGCATTAAAAGTTGCCATATGCACAGTGAGGGTAAGAATAAGGAGGAACTTACGATGAAAGGCTTTGGAACGCAGCATTGGATCGGAGAACTGCTTGAAAATGGGGTAGATCCGGATATTCATTACCCGCAGATGAACGGAAACTTTGTCTTTAAGAATGCGGTAGTACGTTTCGGTGAAGTCATTGGAGAAGCTTTAGCCAAAAACGGCTTGACACCCGATAAAATAGATTGCCTGATCCCACACCAAGCCAACTTGCGCATTGCTCAATTTATTCAAAAACGCATGGGTCTACGCGACGATCAGGTGTTTAACAACATTCAGAAATACGGAAATACGACAGGCGCTTCGATCGCTATCGCACTTTCGGAGGCAGTAGACGAAGGCGCTGTAAAACGCGGAGATACGGTTTGTTTAGCTGCTTTTGGTGCAGGCTTTACTTGGGGCGCTGTATTG
>JAQWJX010000122.1:0-2126 GCA_029248145.1 Schleiferiaceae bacterium
TCAACAAATTCTGGCATGTTACTCATGGGTCCATTTACCCGGAACTTACCTGGACTGTGCGGGTCAGTGACGACTTGATTCTTTAAATATTCATCGCGACCGTGCATCTGCCATACTTGCGCCCAACCTAGGAAGATGCGCTGCTTGTCTGTAAAACCATCGATAGGCGCCACTTCTTTATCGCCGCGGTGCTTTAGATAGGCGTGGTAAGCTAAAGTCAAACCGCCTAAATCGGCAATATTTTCACCTAAGGTTAAGCGTCCATTCACGTTGACCCCAGGTAATACCTCATAGGTATCGTACTGATCAGCTAATTTTGTGGTCAGTTCATCAAAGCGCTTTTTATCGCCTGCAGTCCACCAGTTTTCTAAATTTCCATCGGCACCGTAGTTCGCTCCTTGATCGTCAAATCCATGTGAAAATTCATGTCCTATAACTCCGCCGATAGCTCCATAATTAATGGCATCATCTGCCTCAGGACTAAAGAAAGGCGGCTGCAAGATTCCTGCAGGGAATACCACCTCATTGTTAAGCGGGTTGTAGTAGGCGTTCACTATGTGTGCACCCATTCCCCATTCTTCCTTATCTACTGGCTCATTCAGCTTAGATAAATTTTCAGTAGTAAAGTATTTAGAAAGTGCTTTTCTGTTTTTGAAGTAGCTTACCTTAGAAAGGTCGAGATCAGATAGGTCCTCCCATTTGTCTGGGTAACCAATTTTGTAGGTAAAAGCATCCAGTTTTGCCAATGCCTTCTCTTTCGTGGTATCACTCATCCATTTTAGACCATTGATCCGGTCGCGGAATGCTGAGCGGAGGTCTTCTACCATCGCTTCCACCTGGGCTTTGCTTTCTTCAGGGAAATAACGGTCGGCATAAAGATGGCCTAACTGGTCCCCTAAAGACCCTACAGCGCCCTGTGCACGCTTCCAACGCGGATTCATTTTTGGAATTCCACGCAGAATTTTACTGTAGAATTCAAAGTTCAGTGTTTCGAATTCGTCATTCAATGTGCTCGCAGAGGCATCCGCTACGTGCCATTGGTAGTACTGTTTCCACGTTTCCAGACCAGACTTGGCGCAAGCTTCATTGAATCTACTAAAGTATTCGGGTGCTGAATTGATCAACGTATCTGAGTGCACTCCTACAGCTGCGAGATAAGCGGTGATCGGCATGTTTGGTGCTAGCGCCTGCCATTGCTCGAGAGTCATGGGATTGTAACGTGCGACTGAATTACGCATTTCGACGCGGCTCTTCATGGCTTGTGCCATGGCTTTTTCTAGATTATAGATGGCATCTACGTCCCAGTCTTTACCGACAAGAGCGGAAACTTTCGCGATGTGATCACGGTATTGCTGTTGCAGCACTAAACTGGCACTATCTTCTCTTAAATAGTAATCACGGTCCGGTAAACCGATTCCACTCTGGCCAACATACAAGGCATGTGCTGAGGAATTTTTCGCATCTGTACTTACGTACATCGAAAGCGGTGCACCAATTCCGTTAAACTTATTCTCACCCATCAACGTAAAGAGTTCCTCTAGAGACGCCACGTCACTTACTTCTTCGAGGTACGGCATTAATGGAGTTAATCCTGCTTCGTTTCGCGATAGACTGTCCATTGCACTCGCGAAGAGGTCACCGATCAGCTGTTCATCCGTACCTTTTTCATAGGTCCCCGCACTAACTTCTTCCAGGATTGTCTTTAGACGGTGTTTGTTGGTTTCAATCAACTCATTGAATCTACCCCAACGCGTTTCAGTTTCCGGAATTGGATTTTCATCGATCCATCCGCCTGCAGTGTGCTGAAAGAAATCCTCACACGGTGCGACCGAAGTATCTAAATAATTGACATCAAAGGCATCTAGGACGACTGCCTGCTCTGGCGCTGTACAAGCCGCTAAAACTAGCGGCAACGCTAAAATTGCTTTATTCATGCTCAGGGGTTTATGCTTAAAGGCTTATGCCTTGCGTTTCCAAGTTTCGAAAGTAAAGGAATATTCGTGATTTGCGTCTGCAGGATGGTGCAGCGATGCAATGCATTCGAACGGGCTTTTGTCCCAATCCGGGAAATAGACATGGCCGTCTAAACTGGCATGAACTACTGTGATTTCAAGAATATCCAGGTA
>JAQWJX010000141.1:0-2549 GCA_029248145.1 Schleiferiaceae bacterium
GCTTTAAAACCGTTCTCAATCGATGGGATAAATTCTTTGGGAACATTACCACCCTTGATTTTATTCTCGAATTGTAGGCCTTCACCTTCAAAATCTTCGTCTACAGGTGAGATATCGAATACGATGTCCGCAAACTTACCGCGGCCACCCGTTTGCTTTTTATATTGCTCACGGTGACTACACGATCCTGTTAACGCTTCTTTGTATTCTACTTGTGGTTCACCAACGTTTACCTCAACCTTGAATTCGCGGCGCATGCGATCAATCAAAATATCCAAGTGAAGCT
Source organism: Schleiferiaceae bacterium (assembly GCA_029248145.1). Lineage (GTDB taxonomy): Bacteria > Bacteroidota > Bacteroidia > Flavobacteriales > Schleiferiaceae > UBA10364. The sequence goes on from JAQWJX010000141.1 coordinate 287, forward strand.
CACCCATACCTGAGATAATTGTCTGTCCTGAAGCTTCGTCCGTTTGAACACGGAAGGTTGGGTCTTCTTCAGACAATTTTGCTAAAGCCGTACCCATCTTATCGACATCCGCTTTTGACTTCGGCTCCACTGCGATACCAATAACTGGCTCAGGGAAGGTCATCGATTCAAGTACAATAGGTGATTTTTCATCACATAATGTATCGCCAGTACGAATGTCCTTAAAACCAACACCCGCGCCAATATCACCAGCGGTGATTTGATCGATTGGTTGTTGCTTGTTTGAATGCATCTGGAAAATCCGAGAAATACGCTCTTTCTTTCCTGAACGCGTGTTCTTTACATAAGAACCCGCATCCAATGCACCTGAATACACACGGAAGAAACACAAACGTCCTACGAATGGATCCGTTGCAATTTTGAACGCAAGGGCTGAGAATGGTTCACTAACTGTTGGCTTACGGAAATCTGGATTACCCGTATCAGGATTAGTTCCTTCAATGGCCTCAACATCCATTGGAGACGGCAAGTAACGCATTACTGCGTCCAACATCGCCTGAACACCTTTGTTTTTAAATGCTGAACCACACATCATAGGAATGATGCTCATATCGATTGTAGCGGCGCGCAATGCTGCGATGATTTCGTCTTCCGTAATGCTGTCTTCGTCTTCGAAGAACTTTTCCATCAAAGTCTCGTCATATTCTGCAACAGCTTCGATTAACTCACCACGCTTTTCGTTGACGACATCGATTAATTCAGCCGGGATTTCGATCGTCTCGTAAGACATACCTTTATCCTCTTCATCCCAAACAATCGCCTCTTTGCTTATAAGATCAACCACTCCTTTAAAGTCCATCTCGTCTCCGATAGGAACCTGAAGCGCTACAGGATTACCGCCAAGCATTTCCTTTACTTGGTTACAAACCATGAAGAAGTCAGACCCTTGACGGTCCATTTTATTCACAAAACCAAGACGAGGAACGCGGTATTTATCCGCTTGACGCCAAACTGTTTCAGATTGTGGCTCTACACCATCAACCGCTGAGAAAAGAGCAACCACTCCGTCTAATACACGCAACGAGCGCTCCACTTCTACCGTAAAGTCAACGTGTCCCGGTGTATCGATAATGTTGATTGCATACTTCTGGTCACGGTAATTCCACTCACAGTGGGTTGCAGCAGAGGTAATGGTGATACCACGCTCCTGCTCTTGCTCCATCCAGTCCATTGTGGCTGCACCATCGTGCACTTCACCAATTTTGTGACTAACACCAGTGTAATATAAAATACGTTCAGTAGTTGTTGTTTTACCCGCATCAATGTGCGCTGCAATACCAATGTTTCTAGTGAACGTTAAATCTCTATTTCCTTTTGCCATGATATTGTGTCAATTAGAATCTAAAGTGTGAAAACGCTTTGTTTGCTTCGGCCATGCGGTGCACCTCTGTGCGCTTCTTAACGGCAGCACCCTCTTCTTTCGAAGCTGCTAGAATTTCCGCGGCCAATTTCTTTGCCATCGAACGTTCGTTACGCTTGCGCGTTGCGAGGATCATCCACTTCATTCCTAAAGTGACTTTGCGATCTGGGCGAACCTGCATAGGTATCTGGAAGTTAGCACCACCAACGCGACGACTGCGCACTTCTACGTGTGGCATTACGTTATTTAGCGCTTCTTTCCATGTTTCTAAACCATTTCCTTCAGTCTTTTCTGAAACAATATCAATTGCATCATAAAAGATGTTGAAAGCGATAGACTTCTTTCCGTCTAACATCAAGTTGTTTACAAAACGTGTTACGAGCGTATCGTTAAACTTTGGATCCGGAAGTAACGGACGTTTTTTAGCTCTTGCTTTTCTCATGAGTTCTTAAAGTCTACAGTAGTTTATTTCTTCGGTCTCTTCGCACCATACTTCGAACGACGTTGCGTTCTTCCGCTTACCCCCGCTGTATCAAGTGCTCCACGTACAATGTGGTAACGCACACCCGGGAGATCTTTTACACGACCACCGCGAACCAGTACAATACTGTGTTCTTGTAGGTTGTGACCTTCACCGCCGATGTAGGCGTTCACTTCGTTTCCATTACTAAGACGTACCCTGGCCACTTTACGCATTGCCGAATTTGGTTTTTTCGGCGTCGTTGTGTAGACACGAGTACATACACCCCTGCGTTGTGGGCAGGAATCCAGCGCAGCAGATTTACTCTTTTGTTTGATCTGTTTGCGACCTTTTCTTACAAGCTGTTGAATCGTTGGCATACG
>JAQWJX010000140.1:0-6793 GCA_029248145.1 Schleiferiaceae bacterium
TTCGTAACCGTGCTGCTGTTTAGCTGTTGGAACATCTAACGAAAACAAGAAAACATGGTATTGGAAAATCTACTTGAAATAATCAATGAAATCAATCGATCCGAGATTTCTTTAGCAAACCGAAAAAAGGCACAGCCGCTGCGGAGAGAGAGGGATTCGAACCCTCGGTACCTTATTGAATTAAACTAATCGGTTACTATTAGAACTAACTCTTATCCGTCTAAAATAGGATGTTCCAGCGAGTTTACCAATTTTACTTTTTCCTTTTGTCATTTCGTACACCCAATCATTGAATCTTTAATGATTATACTAAGCTTGGTGAGATCTCTGGCAATCGCGCAAGCCATGTACGGTATTTACCGCACAAATTTCTACTTATCTTTCAGTGCGGAATTAGGGAGTTCAACTCCTGCCTTATCGAATAAATTTTCAGGTTTCTTTAGACCTACCTCTTTTTGACTCTAAGCCAATTTGCTTTTAAAGCTCTTGGTACATTGAGAATTAAGGGGTGCACTTCCCTATGTGTGATTTGTTGCTTGAGCGTAGAATCTTAAAGTAGTTTCTAGGTTTTAGGATACTTATGTCTTTTGATATATGTCTGAATGAATCATTCAATTTTCATGTATTCAATTCTTTAAATGATTTGTTGGTAAGGAGTGGTTTTTATAATCATTTAAAGAATAGAAAAATGAATCACAAAAATTCACGATATCCGCTAGAGCTTAAGTTAGCGGTCAGTCTAGGCGAAGAAAGAGAGTTATATTCAAAAGAAGAGCTAAGTAAAATTCCAAGAACGACGCTTTCAGAATGGCGAAGGAAAACACCTGATTTCTTTTACCATCAAATGCTGGCGTTAGAGAAGCAAAAGGATTTGATAAAGCTTTTTAATCGTCAATTATCAAATAAGCAACGAGAGAAGGAAATGCTTGGTACCTACATGGCTTTTATAGACTTTATCAGAGAATCAATGGGTCAGAAGGTGTTTGATAAATTTTTAACAAAACATCGACTTAAATATGTTGCCTATGTCGAGTCGCTTCCTAAAGTCATATCTCGAAAGCGTTTCTTGAAGGTCACTAACGTAAGTACGACAAGATTTTGTGGGTGGGAGCTCGAGGCGAATATCCATTGTTTATCCAGTGCAGATAATGTTTGTATTAAACGACGTCCACGACAGCTTACACAGAAAGAAAGAGCATTTGTTGAAGAAATTGTAGAGAAGGGGGGACCAAATAAATTTGCCATATGGGCAGATAATTTCAAAAAGGGAAAATTGAAATTGAGCTTGACTACATTCTACAAATACACGAGAGGATTACTAACAGAATATCAAAAAAGGAAGGCACCTAGGACACCTAATTTAGTTCGCGCTGAAAGATTACACGAAATCTGGCACGCGGATATCAGTATTATAAAGACGCTTGATGGAGTAAAGCACTATTTATATTGTGTGATGGATAATTACAGTAGAGCCGTACTCGCTTGGCGGCTAGCGGATAAAATAGATAATACGATATCAGTGGAGGTGTTAGAAAAGGCATTTGTAGATTCGAAACCCACAAAGCCGATTGTGAAAATAGACAACGGCACGGAAGAGCAAGCTACCCTTAGTTATATGACTGATGGAGGTTCAGAGAACAAAAGGATCGCTAGTAAAGTGACGTTTGCGGTAAACCATCTTGTGGCTTGGAAGAATATTCGTTCGTCTAATTCTATGATTGAGCGTGTCTTTCACACGATGAAGAATGAGTACAAATACATTCTCTATGCCGCTAATTTTGAAGAGTTGAATGCTTTGTTAGGCCAAACTATTAATGCGTACATGGATAGACCACATTCGCAGCTGGGTATCTATTCTCCACGTGAGGTCTTGTTGAGAAGATCAGGTTGGTTCGATGAGAAGTCAGCACTTAAGGATGGTGCAGAAAGGCGTCTAAAACTAAACCGCAATTCAGGTTGTAAGAATTGTTCGTGTAGCGATAAATCCTCTTGTTTGAAAGAGGGTAGCCAAGAATAAGTCTGGTCCCAGTCGCCACGGTGGCTGGGATTTTTTTCGCTTCGCTCAAAAGATCCCTGAAGGGGGAACCGTTCCAAAAACAACTGAAAACCAGTCCGCCTTCGGCGTCCTGTGTTTTTTATGCCTAAACCCTCAATTAAGCGAGCTTATTTCGATTATGGGCATAAAAAAAACCAGCGTAAAACGCTGGTTTTCAGTTGATTTTAGCGGAGAGAGAGGGATTCGAACCCCCGGTACCTCGCGGTACGCTGGTTTTCAAGACCAGTGCATTCGACCACTCTGCCATCTCTCCGATGAGAAGTATGTAAAACTTCTCGAGTGGGCGGCAAATTTAAACAGGATTTGATTGTTTGCAAGGATAATTATGCAATTATATTTGAGGTATGCTTCTAAAATTAAAAATTGTCACAGTAGCCCTAGTTGCGACTTGTGTTGTTCATGCACAGAATATGAGGTTATCGCTTGATCCTAAGATGTATGTATCGGCTCAAGGTAAACCGTATGTTGATTTGTATACAACCCTAGATGCCAGTACAATAGGGTTTGAATTAAATGAGGATAGTAATTGGGTCACCTCATTTAAAGTTGTAGTTCAAACGGCCGGAAAATTAGATGCTTTTACCTTTAACTACACGCAAGAAGACAGTGCCTCAGGAGCTCCATTATTACTTCAAAAAAGTACATTCGCTTTTGACGATTGGTCCAATCAGGTCTTGAAAATAGTTATCACAGATGACATTACCGGCGATTTCATCGAATTGGAAGATACCCTTCATTTGGAAGGAACTGTAGCCTATTATCTCTCTAATCCTATTGCTTTAGACACACTACAATCGGACAACGTAGTATACCAAAAATCAGGTAGCGCCGTAATTCCTAAGCCATCTTTGGGCTTACCCGTATTTGAAAATGTCCCCCTTGAATGGTATTCTGAAGTATATATTAAAAAAGGACAATATGTCCTTAGGTACGAACTTCAAAATGCTTCAGGCGATGCAGTAGGTGGTACGCAAGGATTCAAAAGATTACAGGATGGGGTAAATCCAATTCGCATAAGCTATGCAATGGATGGACAAAATAGCGGCGCTTATGCCATCAAAACTGAACTTTTAGATGCTAGTGGTACAGTGATTAAGGAGGCTTCGGAGTCATTGATGTGGTACAGTGATGAAATGTTGATTGATGCATCTTTATTAGAAGGTGTTTTAACGAGAGCAACTTTCGAAAAATCTTGGGGGAATTGGGATGAAGTACCCGAATACCTTAGTATGATTGCTCCACTTGCCTCGCTAGCCGAACGCAGGCTGTTAATGAATCTAAAAGAGTCGATGGATACTGCTCGAGCTGCATTTTACTTGACGCGTTTTTGGCAGGAGAAAGCACCGGATCAGGCTTTGGAATCTTGGTTGGGTTATAAAAGGGTAGTGGATCAGGTTGATTCTGAATTTGGGTCAAAGACGTTACCTGGTTACAAAACCCAAATGGGTCGTGTCTTTTTACAATATGGTGCACCGTCATTAGTTGAGGAACGTCCATTTGATGGAAAGAACTACCCCTACCAAATTTGGCAATACGACAGGCTTGTCAGTTCAAGCACTCCAACACAGCAAAATCAGGTGTTTGTTTTTGTTGATCAGGAGTTGGTAGGCCGTCAATATACATTGATCCATAGCAGCGCTATGGGTGAAGTAAAAGATCATAAATGGCAATTTCATTTGTCTCGTCATTCAAATACAGGACCTGATATCGATGCAACTTCCACACAATACAGTAGAGATAATTTCGGAGAGCGAATTTCTAATTCCCTGATCATTGGGAATCAGGGAACCTGGTTTGACCAATTCAATAATTAACAGGATGAGTAATACCATCGCCGTAGCCGTCTTAAATTGGAATGGAAAATCGTTGCTTCAGATGTATTTATCTGGAGTAATTAAAGATAGCACTCCCCATAAAGTTTACGTCATAGACAACGATAGTTCAGACGATAGTGTTGCATATATAAAGGAGAATCACCCCGAGGTAACAGTCATACAGACCGGTGAAAACCTTGGTTATTCTGGGGGATACAACGAAGGTTTAAAGGCAATTCAAGAGCCCATTTCTATCCTATTAAATAGTGATGTTCGAACAACCCCTGGATGGCTGAACCCAATAGATGAGCACTTTGACAATCATCCTAAATGTGCAGCGTTGCAACCGAAAATACGTTGGGATCGTTCTCCGGAGCAGTTTGAATATGCAGGTGCATCCGGTGGGTTCATAGACCGGTGGGCCTATCCTTTCTGTCGTGGTAGAGTATTCGGAACACTCGAAAATGACATCGGTCAATACAATACTCCAAGAGAAGTATTTTGGGCCACAGGTGCCTGTTTAGCAGTCCGTACGGATGTATTTAAAGCCATAGGAGGACTCGACCCCATGCTCTTTGCGCATATGGAAGAGATCGACCTGTGTTGGCGAATGCAACGGGCAGGCTTTGAAGTGTGGGTTCAGCCTGAAAGCACCGTTTACCATTTGGGAGGGGCGACATTAAGTGCTGACAATCCTAAGAAGACATTCTTAAACTTCAGAAATAATCTCATTATCGTCATGAAGAATTTACCCCATTTCACTGCTTTAAGGGTCATCTTCATTCGCTTGATCCTTGACGGTGTTGCAGGCATCCAGTTCCTATTTGCTGGCAAACCAAAGCATACCTTTGCCATCATCAGAGCCCACTTTGCTTTCTACAGTAAATTTACGGGTGTACAACGTGCTAGAGCACGAACAGCTAAATACCCTTTTAAACGTTTTCGTGACTTGAAGGGAACTTATCCAAATTCAGTAGTTTGGCAATACTATAGTAAGGGTAAAAAACGTTTTTCAGACTTCTATTAATACGCTTATCGTCGCCTACGAATATTGAGTTATCGATTCATTATCTACGGAATTTAGCATCTCGATAATGAGACTTTATTTAGCCTTCATTCATGGATATTGTTATCAAGTAACGATAAATGGTGCAAACTTGATATTGAATTCATGCAATGACCGCTAAAGATATCTTAAATTGTAACTAAACAAAACCATATCTAATGAGACGAATTATACTAAGTTTCCTTCTGTTGTTTAGTGCTATGCTTTCGGCACAAACTTTAACCCAGACCATACGCGGTACTGTGGTCGATTCAGAATCAAAGTTCCCGTTAGCAGATGCCATGGTCGTATGTGATTCAAGGCAAGCTTTCACGGATGAGTATGGTCAATTTTCTTTCGAAGTGGAGATTGGTCGTAAGGTTGTTGCGGTCCAATTGTTTGGCTACGAGCCCAAGAGTACCATAGTAGAGCTTAATTCTGCAAAACAAGCTGTTATACGTGTGGACATCACTGAGAGCACCGTCAAGCTCGATGAAGTGCAAGTCGTTGCTGCACCTAGAGGTGAGGTGAAAAATGAAATGGCATTGGTTTCTGCGCGTAAGTTTTCCGTTGAGGAGACTAATCTATATGCAGGTTCTAGAGGTGAGCCCGCGAGGATGGCTACGAATTTTGCCGGAGTACAAGGCTCTGATGACTCTAGAAATGATATCGTCGTTCGCGGTAACACGCCTGCGGGGATCTTATATCGATTTGAAGGAATCAATATTCCGAATCCTAACCACTTTGCCATTCCAGGCACAGGTGGCGGTCCAGTAACAATATTGAATAATAAATATATTCAGAGCGGTGATTTCTACACAGGCGCTTGGCCAGGAGAATACGGTAACGCTATATCTGGTGTTTTTGATCTTGAGATGCGCGATGGAAACAATGCCACACCATTCGAGGGGTCATTTCAGTTTGGTTTACTGGGTATGGAGCTCATGGCAGAAGGCCGATTAGGTAAAGACAAGCCTAATGCACCTTCATACCTCATATTAGGACGTTACAGCACATTAGGAATGGCAGATAATTTAGGTATACCTCTTGGGACAACAGCTGTGCCGGAGTATGCAGATGGAGCCTTTCGTTTTTCATTCCCGCAAAAGGACGGTTCTAAACTAAGCTTGTGGGGTATTGGTGGTACTTCGGACTTAACCATCGACGTTTCTGGTACAGATGGAGATCCATTTACTGAAGAGTTTGAAAGCTACGGTACAGTCGATAGAGATCAAGACTTTGATACAGACATGGTGACTGTCGGTGCGACTTACAGTAAACGTTTAAGTAAAATGAGTTATGCTAAAATGGGGGTTGCCGCCTCTCGTGCAAACATTCACGCTGCTAACAACAAAGTATGGCGAAGTATAGATTCAACGGATGCTAATAATTTAACGTACAGCGTAGACCGCGTAGAGAAAATTTTAGATTATCGTTATGTTGAGGATAAAATTCATTCCTACTATAATTACACAAAAAAGTTTGATGCGCGTCGCTCTCTAAAAGTTGGGGTTAATATAGATTATGTAATGGGGAGTTACCATGATTCAACCCGTATTGTTAACGGAATCACGAACGTAGTTTACGACTGGGAATTTCCATGGAACAGTGACGATTCATATGCGAACATTCAACCTTTTCTGTCCTACAAGCACCGCTTAACAGACGCTTTAACAATGACTGCGGGTGCCACGGCATTTCACAGTACAATCAACAGCAACAGCACGAGTTTATTTGAGCCGCGTCTAGGATTCAATTATGACATGGATAAGAACAATAAATTTTTCACTGGTGCTGGGTACCATACACAAATGCAAAGCAGCTACCTCTATTATTACGAAGGTTCTCAGGCAATGGATGATTCTACAGTATTGGGAA
>JAQWJX010000142.1:0-3762 GCA_029248145.1 Schleiferiaceae bacterium
CCAATTGCAAGGTGAAAACATCTACGACCGCTACAAAGAGTGGGAACGGATTGATAGTGCCGGCTACAGTTTACCGAACACGGGCAGTACCATCGACAGCGTTATCGATGGAAGATTATTCAGCACACCAGCCGACGGCCTAGCACTCTATTCGCACGTGGCTGCAACGCAAACCTTAATGAACACCCGTGCAAAGAGTTGGATCAATGCAAAAGGTTCCATCCCCCTCGATAAAGGCATCTGGCATTACAACGTAGGTGCACGGATGCAATGGGCCCGATTGTCAAACGAAGTGCGCATCAGCCCCCGAGTAAGATTCAACTTTATCCCTGAAGGCGGACTTCTAGGAGCCTATCGGTGGACCTTTGCCGCCGGACTCTACGATCAATATCCATTCTATCGTGAAATGCGTTTGAAGGATGGCAGCTTGAATACTGCTGTAAAAAGTCAACAAGCACTGCACCTTATAGCACGTCAAGACAAAGACTTCGAATTGTGGAACCGGCCTTTCGTTTGGACGCTTGAGACTTATTACAAAGGATTGCAACGCGTGAATCTTTTCGATGTAGAAAATGTCCGTATTCGTTACCAGGGAAACAATGACGGACTGGCGCGAGTATACGGGATTGATTCACGCATCAATGGAGAGTTTGTGAAAGGTACCGACAGTTGGTTTACCTTCAGTCTCTTCCGTGCTCAGGAGCGCAGTACCACTAGCCTTGTACAGGAATGGCACGCACGTCCTACAGATACCCGTTTCAACTTTGCTGTTTATTTTCAAGATTATTTACCGAACGACCCCTCTACCCGGCTATCGCTCACCCTCATGCTGGGCGGCGGCTTTCCCTTCGGACCAGACGGTATAGGCAATGAAATAGCCCAACCGGAAGACCGGTTTTTCCGCAGTCCTCCCTACCGTCGCGCAGACATAGGATTCATTAAAGTGTTGGGTGGAAAATGGACGAATCGCTTCGATGAAGTATGGGTTAGCGCGGAGATCTTCAACCTACTGCAGGCAAGAAACACAGTGAGTTACCTTTGGGTAAAAGACATCAGTGCGGCAGGACAATACGCCGTCCCAAACTACATGACTAATAGATTACTCAACTTTAAAGTCCACGTGGATTTCTAATATGCGCATCGTCGAAACCTGGAGTACCAAACAATTCAAAACCACCATTTACGCTATGGATCGCTGGCACTACGTAGAATTTGAGGCCGGGCCTATGAAACAGGGGTTCAAATTCATGAAGGAATCACACCCCTCCATTACGGAAGTAAAGGAAGCCCTGACACAACCGTTCCTTGAAGAAGTCTACAGTACGTTTGAAAAGATGTTTTTGAACCTCAAGAATAATAAGTAGTACCTCTCAACGATAAAGAGTACTATCGCATTAAATCGAAGATATCGTTCTCCAGCGCACGCCCTTTATTTTTGTTGTACCAATCCTGTGCAAAAAGCGACCATTCCGATTTATTGAAATCAGGCTCCTCTTTCCACTGTTTGTAGTGTCCCATCAATTCCGATGGACGAGGTCCCCAATTATTTACCGCTTCAAAATGATCGTTTAGTCGAATCCATTTTGGGATGGAACGGCCACCGTCAGTCAGGAATTGGTCCATAAGTTCTGGGTGCTCATCGCGGAATACGATACGCATGGGGATTTTCGTTGCAATGGCCCATTCATTAAAAAACGGTAAAGCATGCGCTGCATCACCGCACCAAGTCTCGGTAAAAATCAACCACTGTTCGCCTTTGACTTTACAATCGTAAATGGCATCGATAAAGTTTACTTCTGGACTGTACGTCTTTTCCCAACGGCGCTGACGTGCAGCAGCGAGCTTCGTGTAGCCCACGTAAGATTCCTTTTGCTCACCTGAGGTCTTGCCTTGGCGAGCATATTGCCGTAATAATTCGCTATAGCTTTTATAGGTAATTCCGTGCTCGAAAGCTTCTTTAAGACGTAGGTTTTGTTCCCGCTGATCCATGTACAAAAGGTTTGAAATTTTGCAAGGGCCGTTCGACGAATAGATAAGTTATTGCCGTGACACCTGCCGTGAGCGCAAGGTAGCTGAGCCAAGCGATTTCTGACGGCAATGCAAAAGATTTTACCCACATTAATACTGGGATATGAAAAAGATACATACTAAAGGATACAGCACCTACCCATCGCAAAGGTTTCCAGCTCAGGATGTTCGCCCATAGCCCTGTTTTAAAAGATGCTATGAGCGCAATAGACCACAACACCGCAGCGGGAACAAAGGTGCCAATATTGGTATAACCTTCTGTTTTCCATGACCATACACTGAAGATCAGTAGAACTGCCCACCCAAGGTAAGTTGTAAGCCTAGATTGCGTAAGTGTGCTCCACAGCTTTGGCTGCAAACGTTCGATAAGTGCTACTAGAGTTCCAAGCAAGAAAATATTAAGGAACCAGAGGGTGCTCGTACCTGCCGGATTACACCATAAAACGAATATATGTGAACCCACCATTACCGATAATAGTGTAATAACAATAGCGTAAGTATTCCAACGAAAAAGACGGTGAAAGATGAAGAGCAATATGGGGCTGATCAGGTAATATTTAAATTCTACCGGGATGGACCAGAAGATGTGATCGCCGCGCTGCAGCGCCAAGTGCTGCCATACCTCTTCCCATTCGTGAATAACCACCTTTAGACCACTGGCATTCGCTAATCGAAAGACTACCAGCGCTAGAAAGAAGAGCGGGAAAATGCGCAAAATGCGACGAGAAATGTAATACAACCAGTAGTCCCAGCCTGCACGTTCCTGCTGAAACATCTTAATAATTTGACGGTCTAACAGGTAGGCAGATAATACAAAGAATAGGTATACTCCTAGTTTTCCGCGTATGAGTAAACTATGGTCGCCAAAGGGACCCAAGCCGTGGTTGTTTCCATGACCAAAGACGACCAATAGCACTGCGAGACCACGCAATCCATCTAGTGGTTTGTGGTGATCAGGGTGCTGATCGTTTGGGAAAAAGGCCTGGAGCCAACCCATTACTTTTTAAAGTTGAGTAACGTAGTACGGATGATGGCGATACATTCGTCTAATTGGTCCTTTGTCATCACCAAAGGTGGCGCAAAGCGAATAATATTACCGTGTGTCGGTTTAGCGAGCAACCCATTTTCTTTCAGAGCTACACATATGTTCCAAGCTGTCGAACTGTCGGGCGTATCGTTTATAATGATAGCATTAAGAAGGCCTTTACCACGAACTTTAGTAACCAATGTGGTCTCCCCTATAATCTTATTCATTTCTGCACGAAAATGTTCACCCATGGCACGTGCATGTGGAGCAAGACCCTCATCTTTTACAACTTCCAGCGCCGCCATTGCGACTTCCGCGGCAATAGGGTTACCGCCAAAGGTAGAACCGTGCTGGCCAGGTTTGATGACTTCCATTACTGGGTCGTCTGCGAGTACTGCACTCACGGGATACACCCCGCCTGAAAGTGCCTTACCCAAGATTAAAAGGTTGGGTTTCGTGTAGGTCGTACCGCGCTCACAGGTATTGCCACACGAACAATCGCCACATACAGCCAGTAACGAGCCGGTACGTGCAATACCAGTTTGTACTTCATCCGCGATCAATAAAACATTGCGCTCTTTACATAAAGCTGCTGCTTCCGCTATGAAATTTGCATCAGGGGTGTTAACGCCGGCCTCTCCTTGAATGGGCTCAACGAGAAAACCGACAACATTCTCATTCATTAAAGCGAAATTCAACGCCGCGAT
>JAQWJX010000145.1:0-13447 GCA_029248145.1 Schleiferiaceae bacterium
TCGAGCCATACGCGTTGAAAATCCTTTAAGGCATCAGCGTAGAGCTCTAGATCCATGAGCACCCCAGCACGCTCTAAATGGATATCGTCAATGTCGTTTTCCAGTTCAATAGCAGTATTGAATTGACGCAGTGCTTCTTTCGGCGCACCTAGTTCTAGCTCTATAAGTCCTATTCTAAAGTGAATATACCCGGAAGGGACTTCATCACTTATACTTTGCCGGTACGCGTTTAGTGCATCATAAAGACGTTCATTACGCTCGTGTATTCGGCCTTGTTCGAAATGCGCAGGGTGATAGTTCTCATCGGCTAGAGTGGCCCATTCAAAAGCTTGCAATGCTTTTTTCTCTTGATTCTTACGCAAATGAAAAGCACCAATCTGGTACCACAACAACGGGTTGTAGGGCTCACGAATGGTAAAGGCATGGAATAGCTCTAATGCTCTATCGTATTCATTTGTGAAATCAAGGCACATGGCCAACTGATACAGAGCACTTTCCTCGAAAGGTTCTCCCTCCATGTTGCACCATTTTAATAGTGCGTTTATGGCCCGAGGATAGTCTCCTTGGCTGAGGTGCGCGTCTATAATAAGCTGCAATACATCAATAGGATCTTCAGCATTCTCGAAGGCTTTGTCTAAAATTTGAAGCCCTGCTGCATTATCTCCTTGATGGAGTAAAATGGTGGCCCTTGCAATAAGTAGTTCAACCGAACGCATATTCAATCCTTCTAAATGATTGAGTTTCGCTTGCGCTTTGGTATAATCTTTCATCGCAATGTCAAGCTGCACTTCTTTCACCTTGAATACGAAAGCTAATGGATGAATTTCTTGCGCCAATGCCAGCGCGTTACGCATCTGTCCGAAGCTACCTGTTTCTAGATAATACTCCAGGATAAGTTCTAAATCTTCTACATCATAGTAGGGCTGACGGCCTTCATTCAAGGCTTGTTCAAACTGAACTACTAAAGTGTAGGTTTCCTGATCTTCGAATCGCATAGTAGAAATTTAAGCACAATTCAACGGCTTCACTAGGTCTGGGTAATGAATTCGTTTAAAGCTATCAACACTGTTATTAACAATGACCATTTTGACCGCACCTTAATTGGGCACCACATCAGCCTGCCTTATCTTCGCTAGAAATCTAACCAAACAAGATGACCTTAATTAAATCCATCTCAGGAATTCGCGGTACCATTGGAGGTGCTGCCGGGGACAACCTAACACCACTCGATGCCGTAAAGTTTGCGGCAGGTTACGGAGCTTGGCTCAAAGAACGACACAACCAATGCACAGTGGTGATCGGCAGGGATGCGCGTCCCTCCGGACAGATGATAGAAAATTTAGTCATTAGTACATTACAAGGCTTAGGAATAGATGTAATTAATACCGGATTAAGCACTACGCCAACGGTAGAAATGCTAGTGCCACGTTTCAAGGCATCTGGTGGTATCATCCTTACTGCTTCGCACAATCCGAAGGAATGGAATGCCCTTAAGTTGTTAAACGAGGAGGGTGAATTTGTTTCAGGAGATGACGGTGCCGCAATTTTAAGATTAGCCGAAGATGCGGACTTAGCTTTTGCGGAGGTGGATGATTTAGGCCATGTATCGCAATGTAATGACGGTATGGAGTGGCACATAGAACAAGTTTTGGCACTCCCATCTGTAGATGCAGCTGCAGTGCGTGCGGGAGGATTTCATGTAGCAATAGATGCAGTTCATAGTTCTGGTTCGGTAGCCATTCCTCTGCTATTAGATGCGATGGGTGTTAGCTATGAAAACCTTTATCCTGAGCCTACGGGCCAATTCCCGCATAACCCAGAGCCCTTAGAAAAGCACCTTGGTGCCATCATCGATACGGTAAAATCCGGTTCGTTTTCAATGGGTATTGTCGTTGATCCCGATGTAGACCGATTGGCATTTATAGATGAAAAAGGAGCCATGTTCGGCGAAGAATATACGCTTGTTCTTGTTGCAGATTATTTATTGAGTTTACAGACAGGTGCAGTCGTGAGTAACATGAGCTCTTCTAAGGCGCTGCGAGATCTTGCAGAATCTAAAGGAGGAAGCTATACTGCCTCAGCGGTAGGTGAAGTTAATGTGGTGAATGAGATGAAGCGTACGAATGCTGTGCTCGGAGGGGAAGGTAACGGTGGAATCATTCTACCTGAACTCCATTACGGCAGGGATGCACTCGTGGGAATAGCTTTGGCATTAACACATTTAGCAAAATCGGGTAAAACCATGAGCGAATTGCGTGCTGGATATCCTGAATACTACATGGCAAAACAAAAAATTGAACTCGTACCGGGACTCGATGTCGATGGTATTTTAGCTTCTATTGCGGAGCGTTATTCTAATGAGGAATTGAGTACAATAGACGGTGTAAAAATCACATGGTCAGATCGTTGGGTTCATTTACGTAAATCAAATACTGAGCCCATTGTCCGTATTTATACGGAGGCGCCGTCTATCGATGAAGCGACTCGGTTGGGACAAAATTTCATGGATATCATCGCGTCCCTCGCTTAAGACTTCCATCAATACCTTCTAACTCCTATCTTTGAGCAAACCTAATTGCACAGAGATGGGAGTTATTTTTTTGGACAATGCTGCTACTACACCTTTAGAACCTCGCGTCAAAGAGGAAATGATTCGTATGATGGATAATTTCGGCAATCCGTCGAGCACACATCTCAGTGGTCGTGGTGCGAAAGTTGAGGTTGAAGTCGTTCGTAAGCGTATAGCGCAATCCATAGGAGCAGAACCCGGTGAGATTTTCTTCACTTCTGGAGGAACCGAAGCGGATAACATGGCGCTGTTTTGTAGCGTACGTGATTTAGGTGTTGAACGCATTATTACTACTCATATAGAGCATCACGCTGTCGGCCATCCCGTAGAATTTATGGTGGAGCGCGGTGAAGTAAAAGCGGCGTATTTGTCTGTTAATGCGCACGGCGATATCGACCTTGAAGAATTAGAATCCTTACTCAAAAACGGACCAAAAACGTTGGTGAGTTTGATGTTTGCAAACAACGAAATAGGCAATTTGAATCCCGTCGCTGAAATCAGCGCGATGTGCAAGAAATACGGGGCCTTATTTCATTCTGATACGGTTCAAGCCATGGGTCATTTGCCCATTAATGTTCAAGAAGTAGCCTATGATTTTCTAACGTGTTCTGCGCATAAAATACACGGCCCTAAGGGCATTGGATTCGCGTATGTTCGTAGTGGATTGAAGATCAAGCCCCTGATTCAGGGTGGTGCACAAGAACGCAATCTGCGAGCTGGAACGGAGAATACTATTGGGATTTGCGCCTTAGGAAAGGCCTTTGCTATTGCCACAGAAGAAATGGCCGAAGATCAGAAGCATGTAGAAGCATTAAAGCAGTATGTGATTGATGGCGTTAAAGCGATTGTTCCTGGAGTGAAGTTTTTTGGGCGTAGTTCGGAATTGGACCGTAGTCTTTACACAGTTTTGAGTATCGCGATTCCGAAAACGGATAACGATATGCTCACTTTTACCATGGATATGAAGGGCGTTAATGTGAGCGGTGGTTCTGCATGTACTTCAGGTTCGAACCAAGGCAGTCACGTGATCCGTGCTTTAGGGGAGTGGACTGCAGATTACCAGCCCGTTCGAGTATCGTTTAGTAAATTTAATACGAAAGATTGTGCTGAGGGATTCTTGAATGTATTGAGAGAACTTTACGCTGAATCTCCGGTACACGCCTAGCGCAGGAGAGTTACGGTTCCTATTCGGACTTCATCACCACCAGTGAACCGGTAGGTATATACATCTTGAGGTACAGGCTTGCCATTAAAAGTTCCGTCCCAAAATTCATTGAATGGATTTTCACTACGGTAAACTTCATTTCCCCAACTATCGTAAATTCTAAAGGTTGGGTCTTCTAGACAACTGTTGCCGTAAATCTTGAATTCTTCATTGTCTTTATCCCCATTTGGCGTGAAAGCTGTTGGAATATAGACGCGTCCTTCAATGCGCACAATAGTAGCCATAAAATCAAATTCATAGGCTCGATTACACAATGTGTCGATAATAGTCAGTGTTACATCTTCAAGTCCTGATTCTGGGTACCGGAAGGTCGGTATCATACCAGTATCCGAATTGCCGCTGAAGTCCCATTCGAAGATCATTGTACTGTCCACGTTTTGGTAAATGACGTCAACACCACCGTAACGACAACTGTCGGTGAATAGGTTCACCGTAGGCACATTCGCATCGTCATCGAAAACAATGGTGAAGAGTTGGTCATATCCAACGTCACAGAAGCTGTCCCTAGCAGTAACAGTAGCTGTATAGGTAGCAAAAGCAGGGTAGGTATGGTTCACAACGGTGTTGGTCGTTGTAAGTGTTGTACCATCGCCGAAATCCCATTCGTAATAATCGGCATCTACTAACTGGTCCGTCCATACGACTTCACGAAACAAATCACAGCTCGCATAATCTTCCTTCCAATCACAGATGGGGAACGCTGCCGTATCGTGAACGATCTGCACATAGGCGGTGTCGTAACTATCGCATATTGTATCTATAGCGACTAGCATTACATTATACGTGCCGAGGTTGGGGAAGGTGACGATGGGTTCTGTAAGATTGGAGGTGTCGCCTTGGCCAAAATCCCAGAAGTAAGCATTGGCGTTTGTACTGTTATTCGCCAGACGAAGGGTTAATTCATAACAGCTGGTATCCGGTAGAAAATTCAGATCTACGGATGCATCTGCTTCTATGGCCGTTTCGAAGTCCAATTTTATCACTCCTAGGTTACAGTTGCTACTGTTGTTGGTTTCGGAAAATGCTCCCGGTGTGGTTGGTAAATCATCATTGCCACCGCATCCTGCGCATACTGCCTGGTAAATTCGGCCGCGGTCGTCAAATCTCGATGTACCTCCATCCACGTGTTCAGAACTGGTAGATCCACCGAAATAACTCCCGTAGGAGAACGAGCCGAAGTTCTTACTGAGCACCATAAAATAGAAATCGGAGCCGTTAGTACTGGATTGTAATGCATCTGAAGAAACGGGTAATTGCTCAACTGTGGTATTGTAATAGCCATTGTTTGTTACGCCCCCCCAACCGGAAAGTAGTATGTTTAAACAGTCGTCAACATTGAATGCAGTTGGCACTAGATTTTGAACTCCCTGCGGTGAGCCAAACGCTGTAGATGCGGAGCTTGAGGTAAGGTCGTTGCTCAGTTTGTGAATGAATTGTTTTCTGTATTGTGGTGTGCCCCACGAGCCATTGGAAATAGGGTAGGCACCTTGTGTTTGACCGAAAGCATAAACGTTACCTAGTTTATCTACATCAAGAATGAAACTCTGATCGTATGCGCTTGTGCCGAGATAGGTTGATTGCTGCAGCGCACCTGTTGAAGCATTAAATTTCGCAACATAACCGTCATGACTGCCGCCGTATGTGTTTTTATAACCACCGGTCGTGCTGGGTAGATTGTTACCGTCCGTACCTCCTGTTACAAAAACGGCGCCGTTGTGAAACTTTAAACTGTACCCAGCATCGTCGCTTGTACTACCGTAATAGTTACTCCATAAGAGCGAGGTACCCGCGGCATTGAGTTTAAATACAACAGCATCTTGACCGCCAGCTTTCGAACAACTACTGCAATTTGTAGAAGGGAAGTTGGTACTATTTGTAGAGGCAGTGACATAAATGTTGTTTGAACCATCGATTACAACTTCACCGCGGGCGGCATCACCATAATTTTTAACGATATTGGTATTGAGTCCGTCGTTTCCAGTTCCACCGATATAGGTTGAACTGAGCAAAGCTGTACCGCTGGTATTGAAACGCGTGATGAACAGGTCGGCCTTTTTAAATTCATAGCCGTTAATACTCACTGAGGTTCCACCCGCGTTGGCGGATTGAATGGGATTCTGTGTTGGGAAATTGCTGCTCCCTGTTGTGCCCATGATAATTAAATGACCATTACTATTTACTACTAAACTGTGTGGATGATCTGGTGCTGTACCACCGAGATAAGTAGCGTAAAGCATGTTATTTCCTTGCGGCTCAAATACGGTAATAGTTATGTCAGGGTTGAAACCTAAGTTAATTCCAGCAGGATCGTTGTAGGTGGTTTGGAATGCGCCTGTCGAAGCCACATAGCCCGTAGCGAATGCCACACCAGCACCGTATAATCTGCCTTGATCATCATAGGTAGCACTGAAGCCCCAGTTGTCTGTTAACGAGCCGCTAAATGAGGTGAAAATGAGTTGAGGGTCTAAGACAAGTGAATCTAAGGTATGTGCAATCGCCTCCGTCTTAAAACGTAGGATATTGTTGTCTTCTTCATACCACAACCCAAAGTCAACGCGCTTGCCGTCTTTCCAGCCCCAACCGACAGGTGCACTTTCGAGAAAAGTACCAATAGACGTATGAATTATTAATGCACCTTCTGGACTGATTTCGGTTTTAGTCGCACCTTCATAGATCCATTGAATAGTATCTACAGTTGACGGATCCGTCAGGTGCCATTGGTATTTTACATGGTTTCCGCTTTGACCAAATGCTAAAGTAGAGTTCGGATACAGTCCTTCGTATGATAAGCCGCGGGAGGGCCGAACGCCACCTCGCCAAAACGTTGAATCTTCGCCTAAAAAATAATTATGGTAAAATTCCGTGGGTTTTCGCCCTTTCGCTACCGTGGGTTTAGCATTTAAAAATTTTAGGCGTACCGAATGACACTGCAACAGATCCGCTTCATGACTAAGTCCTGCTTCGTGCATGTCGTGACCGTGGAGGTCTTCTAGATGACGTGCATCGCGTAGGACAATTTGTACCGCATCTTTTTCGAAAAACAATCCACCATATTTCAGGGGCATTTTATGCGAAAAGTTGCCTGACCACTGTCCTTCGTTAGGCACAAAAAGCGCTTCCTGTCCCGATGCAGTGGGGAAGAGCGTGAGCACGAGAAAAAAGGAAAGTAATCTTTTAAGCATAGAATAAAGATATATCAAAAAGGATGCCTTAATCCAAACGTTTGACAAGGACCATTAGTTTGTTTTTGCCTTGTTTAACAGCAAACAATTTGTTTTTTCGACCTTCTTTCCACCCCAATTTTTTTCTAATGACTTCGGGATGTTCGGGATAGCCGATGCGCTCAATAGCGCCGCCCTCTGAGGGCAGCTTTACTTTGTAAGGTTTCGCGACTTCAATGACTTTGTAGCACTTGAAGAAGAGAGAGGTAGGGGGGAGCTCGTCTGTCGTGTAGAGGTTGCCTACGGTCCATTTTTTCCAAAGTTGTTTTATAGCAACCTCTTCATGCAATCTACTTTTCGCCAGAGCGGGTCCAGGTTGAATTAGGTATTCATCCAATTCATTTACAAATGATAATGCGATTGCTTTATTTGAACTAATGAGATCTATGGACCCGTTTTCTTGTAGTAAAACGGCTTTAATTGCGGGCGGACCAATGTATCCTTCGTGCTGTATAGCGAGCACCTCCTTGCATTCGCCTTGGTATTCTACGATATGAATCTCACTTAAATATTCCAGTTCATAAAGCACATTCAAGTCAACCATAGGGCTGTGCTTTGTCATTAGCGTATGGCCTAGCTTGAACAGCTCATGTTGTAGCGTAACAACATTTGGACTTGCATCTCGAAGTGCAACAGACTTTCCGTTACCCGTTCTACGATCCGGATCAAGGTATATGGTGACTTCTGATGGGGAAACATCTTTTTCATGAAGCCAACATTTTAGTTCAGGGAGCACTGATGTTGCCGTGCCTGCGGTGTGGGTCGTGTTTTTTAGGTTGAATTTTAAAAGTTTGGACAATCCAGGGTCCAATTCATTTGCGAAATGACCGAAAGAGCCGTCACGTTGTGTAAAAGCCCATGAGTCGATACCCATTCCTGCGCACAAATCTACCGTGAACTGCGAAGAAATCAATGATGCCTTGTAGAGCGCTGTTCGTTCAGAGCTACTTTGTTCAGTAGCTTGTCCGGTAGGGAATATCCAGTTTGCGAGGAGTAAGGAAGGGAATTTATTAGCATACTTACGCTGTACCTCTAATTGTGCAATCCAACTGGCATAGGGGCGTTTTAGGCCAAATTTTAAACGGAGATCTTTCAGAGCTGTGTCTTGATGAGATGCCAACCAGTCTTTTGCCTCTGGACGTTCTAAATCTTCCGGATGTACTTGCTGTTTGGGATGTGCCATACGTTTAGTTACCGGAAGATTCCCAGCCTTCCTTGATCGTATTGATGACAATTCTTAGGATACTGTATGCAGGTACAGCAAAGATCATCCCACCGACCCCGAGCAGAGTACCTGCTATTGAAATCACCAAGAATATTTCAAGCGGATGAGCACCAACACTATTGGAGAAAATTAAAGGTTGGAATACTATATTATCTAGCAATTGCACCGCGGCAAAAAGACCAATCAATAGATACAAGCTCTGCAATAAATCAACCGTAGTGGCGGGATCTGCAAGGCCTGCAGTATATAATTGACCCATACCCAATAAAATACCGAGACTCGCTCCAATGAGCGGACCAACGTAAGGAACGAGATTAAACACAGCTGCAGTAAGGGCGAGAACAACGGCACCCTTAACCCCAATCAGTCCCATGCCCAGAGATAGCAATAAGAAAATGAGGGTGATTTGTATGAGGATTCCAAAGCTGTAACGTGTGACTACACGCTTGATACCGGGTACCATCTCATCGATTTTAGTGTGGTGTTTTTGAGGTGTGATATAATCAATAAAATGGTGCGCCAATTCTTGCTCGCGAATTAGGAAAAATGAAATGAATGCAATTGAGAATACGCTTATTATTACATTTCCCATACTCCCGATTAACCCACTGAGTACATTGCTTATGGCATCTACAGATGCAAATTCTTGCAGGCTCTTGTTGACTTGTTCCAATTCTGCCTGAGAATTTATTCCAAAACTTGAGAGTACGGCATCTAATTGGTTCCATTCTGTCTCTAGACTTGCGATTAATCGGTCGTATTCTATGGTGCTTAAAAAGGAAAATTCTTTGATCAACAATGGGAAAAACCAAGTCACAATACCGCTTAATATTGCCCCAATTATCAAAAGGGTAATCGCCGCATTCCCTGTTTTTCCGAGATACTTTCCGAGTACTGTTTTGAATTGAAGTATTTTGAAAAAAGGACGTCCTAAAACGCTGATATACAAAGCTATAAAAGCATATATAACCACGCTCTTAATGGTCCATAATACATAGCTTAAAGCAGCTAATGCCAATAGCTGAAGGCAGGCTTTAGCGAAGGGTTGGAATTCAAAGTTTTTCATGGCTGCTGGTTTTTTACTGTTGCCCAATGTAATAAGTTTGCGCCCATTTTCAATGCAGCTTCTCGCTTCTCCTTGGAGTCTGCGTGTACTTCTGCGTCTTCCCAACCATCGCCTAAATCCGTTTCTAGTGTCAGCAGTGCCACCAATTCTCCTTTCACAAAGTAACCGATTGCTTCAGGCTTGCCATTGTCATGTTCATGAATCTTAGGCATCCCTTCGGGAAAGGGGAACAAGCAATTAAATATAGCGTGGTCGTGCGATACATGTTCAATAGTGGCTGTCGGGAACACCTGTTTAAGCGCTTCTTTCGCATAGGACGACATTCCGTAATTATCGTCTATGTGAAGAAACCCTCCATTTTCGGTAAACAATCGCAGTTGGTCGGCCTGTGTCTCAGATAGTATGATCCGGCCATGGCCAGTAGCATGTAAAAAAGAAACACCACTTACGAGCAACGACTCTGCAGTTGTAGGCTCTGAACGAACTAAAGACTTAGCGTCGGTACTTTTATTGTAGAATTTGCTGAGGTTTTTTAAAGCGGTCGGATTGGCATACCAATCACCGCCGCCGTCATATTTAAAAACGGCCAATACCTGAGCTTCGCACACTTGTGCACAACCTAGAAGTACTAAAAGGAGTGATCGTTGCAGTCTTTTCATTTGTATTCAAAAATAGTGAAACATACCACTCGTTCGTTAGAGGATAATACAAACTCATTGTTCAAACAATTTATATATCGAATGATTAAATTTGTAGTAATGAAAAATCGACTTTTATATCTTTTCATTGCATTGACAAGCTTTTACGCGAACGAAGGACTTGGACAGTGT
Source organism: Schleiferiaceae bacterium (assembly GCA_029248145.1). GTDB lineage: Bacteria > Bacteroidota > Bacteroidia > Flavobacteriales > Schleiferiaceae > UBA10364. The sequence continues at coordinate 10,137 of JAQWJX010000145.1, forward strand.
GTAAAAAGCACGCCTTATACTCAAAACTTCGATAGTTCGAATTGGGTAGCGCAATCCTCTTGGTTAAATACAGGCTCCATACCCTCATGTTGGAATCGTTTACTTTCCACAGGAAATTACCTTTGGATGGCGGGCCCACCAGCCTTAGGTACCATTAATTCAGGACCTAGTGCAGATCATACTTCTGGAACTGGAGGATATGCCGTGGCAGAGGGCTGGAGTACTTCGGGTACTTTCAGAACAGTGACGCATCTAATCACTCCACCTATTGATCTAAGCAACGATACAGTTCCACGATTAAAATTTTATTACCACATGTATGGTGCTGACATTGATCTGCTCGATATACGCGTTCGTAAAGTTGGCACAACCTCTTGGACCCAATTGCATACCGTTAACTCGTCAACGGCATCAAGTCAATTTACATCACAAAATTCGGCTTGGCGTAAGCATGTTGAGTCCCTTGCGCAGTGGGCGGGCGATACAGTACAAATCAGGTTTTCAGCGAAGCGCAATACCTCCTTTAGTTGGTGGACACAGAGTAGAGTGGCTCTTGATGATATTACTATCGAAGAAACACCAAGCTGTGATCAACCTGTAAATCCTGCCATTTCAAATTTGCTGTCGACCTCGGCGAATGTCAATTGGACGACGTTAAATACGAACCAAATCGGTTATCAAATTCAGTATGCACAGGGCAACTCAGGTGCTAGTTTAGGTACTGTTGTCAATTCTTCAACAAAGCCTGCAACGATCACAGGTTTGACACCAAATACGACCTATTCAGTTCGCGTTCGCGATATCTGTTCTGCAGGTGATACTTCCGTTTGGTCGTCTTATACAACGTTCATCACGCAGTGTTCATTCGCCACAGCCCCATTTACGGAGAATTTTGATGGTACGAGCTGGGATGCTGCTTCAACTTGGAATGTTCAAGGAGATTTAGACCAATGCTGGCTTGATCAGGGATCTGCTACGCAGTTTTGGACACCGGGTCCTCCTGCATTCAACTGGACGCAGACGGGACCCGCAGGGGATCACACGACAGGCTCGGGCCAATACATGATGAATCAGGTGACGACCACCTTTGTTAGTGGAACCAACCCTCGATTGATTTCGCCGTGGATTGATTTAGATACGTTGGTAGCACCTGAGCTAAGCTTCTATTATCACGGTTTTGGAACGAGTATGGGTGATTTTGACGTTTATGTTCAAAAACTCGGTGGAACGTGGTCGGCACTCTGGGATACTTCGGGGTCGACTCACAGCTCTCAAAATGCTGCGTGGACTGAAAAAATTATTGCTTTAGGGACATCATATGCAGGCGATACGGTACGTATTCGTTTTGATTATACGAATACCCAAAGTTCATTTTACACACAGTTCGCAATTGACGATGTGAAGATTGATGAGGAACCGAGCTGTCCAAAGCCTGCTAATACAGCAGTGACGGCTGTCGGTGTAATGGCAGCTCAACTAGATTGGACGGCCGGCGGAGCATCAAATTTTCAATTACGGTACCGTGAGGTTGGGACTAACGCTTGGAGTTGGACTACGGCAAATACCTCAGCCAAAGGCATAGGTATGCTATCCGCACAAACCACCTACGAATGGCAAGTTCGCGATTCATGTGGTACTAACGATGTCAGCGGATGGCTTGATGGTCCTAGGTTTAGAACAAACTGCACTTTTTACACTGCACCTTTTGTTGAGCAATTTTCCAATACCACTAAATGGATAGGACCAGCATGGCCTGATCAAAACGGTGAAATAGACGATTGTTGGTTCCGTTCTGATACCTTAGATTACTTCTGGACTGGGGGAGGAACAACAGCACATTATTTTGGTACCGGACCTTCCGGAGATCATACCTCTGGTACGGGTGGTTATGCGTTTGCGAGAAGTGCGACTCCGTTCAGTAATACAGCCGATACAGAATTCCGGACTCCGCTCATTGATTTAGATACGTTGCAGAGTCCTGAATTGACCTTTTGGTACCATATGTACGGCGCAGCCATTGATAAATTAAGAATTTATATCAAACCCATAGGACAGCCAGTTGCTTTGTTGAAGACCATTAATGGCCAGCAGCAGACCAGTGCGAATGCGTCATGGATGAAAGAAACGCTTAGTCTCTCAGCGTATGAAAACGATACGGTACAAATCATCTTCAAGGCATGGCGGGACGGAACGGGTTCCTTTACGGCATATCAGGCCGCTACATCAATCGATGATATTAAAATTGATGAGCCTACCACTTGTTCAATCTCTAATATCTCAGCAAATAATATCACGTACAATTCTGCGGATATTACGTGGTCAGGTACGGCCAGTTCGTCTGCGCTAGAATACGATATTCAAGGATTCACTTTAGGTACGGGAACACGTGTGGCCGCAGCTAATCGAGCCTATTCTATTGGAAGTCTTCAGCCTTCAACCACCTATACTGTGTGGGTGCAGGATACCTGTACTTCCTCTTTGGTGAGCCTTTGGGACAGTGTATCGTTTACGACATTACCCTGTCCTCCAATAATTGCAACAGGTTCAGTTACGCTGAATGGCACGGTTATATCAGGAACCTCGTCAACTGTAGCAGCAGATTCTACAGTATGGTTCTGGGGGGATGGTACCCAAGATACCGGGTCGACGGCACAACATACATACACCAGCATCTTCGGTAGCATGAATGTGTACCAAGTCGTTTATAGTTCATGCGGGAGTGTTGATTCATCAGTGCACGCAATCACTGTATGTGATACCATGTCGATAATCACTGCAAACGCAGTCAATGGGTTAACTGTAGATTTTAATACAACAGGTTCTCAGGGTACCGGTTTGACATTTGATTGGTCCTTCGGTGATGGTGGGGGAGCTTCAGCAAATTCAGCACCTTCACATACTTACGCTAGTACAGGAACTTACATCGTAACACTTACGGCTTACAGCCTTTGTGGAGATAGCATTGTAGTTTACGATACGGTTGAGGTTTGTACACCAGTGAATTTGATGTTCACCGAATCCGCATCTGGTAGCACATTTAATTTTACTGCAACACCGGCAAACTTGACCAGTTACAATTGGGATTTCGGTGACGGTTCAGCCGGTACAGGTCTTTCTGTGAGCAACACGTATTCGACAAACGGTACGTATACTGTAGTCTTAACAGCTATAGATAGCTGTGGGACTGAGCATACCTATTCAAAGGATGTTGCTACTTGTGATCCACCAATGGGGAACTTTAATTTCAATATTGTATCCACCAGTTCCAATGGCATGACAGTGGACTTCTTTGCTTCTTCCACGGGGGCGAC
>JAQWJX010000171.1:0-7919 GCA_029248145.1 Schleiferiaceae bacterium
ACTTCTTCAGTAAGTAACACCTCTTTGCTCAATTGGCTCGATAATTTCGAAACCAACTTTTCTTTATCGCTTGGAGACAAAGCAACTGCACTCACCACGTGAGCCTCAATGATTCCTTTGTGCGCCAAAACGTCTTTTTCAAACTTCTCACAAACTTTAGCCAAATGCTCTTCACGGCCGTTGTTGGTAAGCAGCATGATGAAACCCTCGAAAAGTTCACTCACCTTTCCACCGAAGACCTCTTTTAAGATCGCCTGCTTCTTGTCTGCTTTAACGACTGGGTTTTTAAGCAATAAAGCCAACTCTCCAGATGCTAAAACCGATTCCTTAGTTAAAACTGCATCTGCACGAACGACGTCTAATACGTTTTGTTCAATCGCCAATTCTAGTAAGGCCTTGCTGTAACGGGTTGCGACTCTTGGGTAATTCATACCTGTTCTTAGTTGAATTTCACGTCTTCAATGATCTTACCAATCATTGCAGTTTGCTTGTTTTCAGCGCTCAACTCCTGGCCCAAAATCTTTTCAGCGACATCGATGCTCAGTGAGGCCGCCTGATTCTTAAGCTCCGCAATTGCAGCCGTTTTCTCCGCTTCAATCGCCGCTTTTGCAGACACAATCGCCTTATCCGCTTCTGTAGCCGCTGCCTCTTTTGCCTCTGTAATCATTTTGTTTTTCATGTCACGCGCCTCTTTCAAGATGCGTTCACGCTCTTCACGCGCTTCTTTCAAAATGGCCTCGTTGCTCTGTTGCAACGACTGCATTTCAAGGCGTGCTTTCTCAGCTTCCTTCAAAGCGTCTTCTATAGACTGTTCTCTCTCGTTTACCGCGTTCAAAATAGGCTTCCATGCGTACTTTTTAAGTACGAAGATCAGAAGTATAAACACTAGCGATTGCCAGAAGAATAGTCCTATCGAGAAGTCATTAATTAGCTTGTCCATATTTTTTGATTCAAATCAAATCTATAATTAGGAAAAATAGACGGTGCAACCAATCGTTGCAGCCGTCTACCTCATTGTCTTAAGCTGCGAAAAGTGCCGCAAAACCGATACCCTCGATAAGTGCAGCAGCAATAATCATAGCTGTTTGGATTTTACCAGATGCTTCAGGTTGACGACCGATAGCTTCCATAGCTGAACCACCGATTCTACCGATACCCATACCAGCACCGATTACGATCAAGCCTGCACCTACAATAGTTGGAATTTCCATAGTATATAAAATTTAATTAATACTCTTAGTTAGTGATGGTCGTGCTCTTCAACGGCTGCACCGAAATACAGAGACGCCAACATGGTAAAAATGTATGCCTGCAAAGCTGCTACTAGCAATTCTAGAACATACAGGAACAAGGTTAATCCAGTAAACGGCACCGCAGCAGTGTACGATGCAAATATGTAGATTAACCCTAGAATGCTCATAATCACAACGTGACCAGCGAGCATGTTTGCGTAAAGACGAATGGTCAATGAGAACGGCTTCACAACCAATCCAATCAATTCGATTATTGCTAAAACGGGACGCAGTAATACCGGTACACCTGGCATCCAGAAAATGTGCATCCAGTAATCTTTTTTACCACTAAACTGAGTGATAAAGAACGTCATCAAGGCCAAAGAAACCGTCACGGCAATGTTTCCTGTAACGTTTACACCTAAAGGCGTCATTCCAGCAAGATTCAAAAACCAAATAAAGAAGAAGATTGTAAGCAAGAAGCTCATGTAACGCTTGTAATGCTTTTCGCCAATGTTTGGAATTGCAATCTCATCTCTAATCAAAACGATGAGCGGTTCTAGGAATCGACCCGCTTTACTAGGCACCAAACTGTTTTTATAGGTCTTTGCAACGCCTCTGAACAAAAAGAACATAAACACTGCCATGAAAATGATCATGAACACGTTCTTAGTGATCGAGAAATCTAATGGCTTAATGTGGTGGCCCGCCTCGTCAAGCAACATATTGCCTTCCGCGTCCGTCTTATAAATTTTATTGTGGTGAATCTTATAGTGCTCACCGTCTACCGTTGCAACCGATTCTCCATGGTGGAATTTCGCTGAAGAAAAAACTTTCAATCCATTATCGATAAGAATAACCGGTAGCGGAAAACCAACCGGGCCAACAATGTGAAAATCATAAGAGTCCGCGAGGTGGTGTTCAACCGTTTGCTTTACGACCGCTTTTCTTCCTTCAGTATCTGATGCCGGCACAAATTCTCCGTGCCCATGGCTTTCTGAATGTGCTTCCTCAGCGTCGGATTCTACACCATGCGCTTCGTTGTTGTGAGCATCGTTTTGATGTGTGTTCTCAAGATGTGCATTCTCTTGACCGTGGCTTTGGGCTGCCGCTGGTGCTGAGAAGAACATTAAGCCCACGAAGGCTGATAAGGCAGTAAACTTAGAAATCATACAATTTTTGCGTTTTCCGTTTCCGGAATTTTAGCGGCTTAAAATCGGGGCAAAACTAGTGAAGAATCTTCACGCCTTAAAAGAAAAGGTGCTATTTATTATGAGTTATCCACAGGGGTGGGATTTCGCTGCTGCAAAACGGGACTAACGACCTGCTTAATAGTAGTTTATCTGATCAAATCAAACCACCTATTCACGGTTCAAAATACGGGCTAAAAAGACGGTTTCAACCAGGGTAGAGAGCGCATATGGAACGAAGAATAATAGGAACTCCGCTTGAGTAAGCTCACCGTCTGCGCGAAAGGAGGGATAAAAGACAATAAAGAAGGTTAAGAACTTAAGGCCTGTCCCTGCCATAAATAGAAACCCCAGCTTCTCAATATGCCTTCGTCTCCATCGAAATAAGAAGGCAAATATTACTGCTGCTAGAGCATGGTTAACGAGGTAGGAGTAGGCCAGTGGACCTGTTATTTGTAAACCCGTTATCGTTGACTGTACAAAAGCACCTAGTAGTGCCACGACCAACAAGGTCGCATAAAATCGGAGGGCTCTAGGATCCGTCATTAATCCTTTGGCATTTCTTTAATGAGTTGGTAAAAGGAAAGTGCAACCGCTGCTAGAATACAAGCCATGGTATACCAATTTTTGTCTGACGGGTATTTGGCATCAAGATATTTTCCCAGTTCAGAACCGGCATAAATGAGTACTGCCATTTGCACACCTAGGGATGCAAAACGTAAAAATTTACGATCGTTTTTTTCTGGAGAAACAGCCATACGGGGCTGGTTTAGGCGGTTTTTGTCACAGTAGAGTCCGCTTCGCCCACCTTCTTCATGAGCACTCCCATGTTTACAGAACCATTGATTTCAGCACCTGGCTCTACGGCTAATTTCTCAACCTGTACCTTTCCTTTCACTTTCGCCGAGGCTGAAAGTGATAACGTCTGAGCAACACTGAGCGTACCTTCTAGTTGACCTGCGATAGCCGCGTTTTTGCACTCGACCTCGCCCTCCACTCGACCGTGTTCACCGATGACCAATTTCCCGGTAACCTTCATATTTCCAGCTACTTTTCCGTCAACTCGAATGTCTCCATCCGAAACTACGTCACCGGTAATACTCGTTCCTGCAAGAATTCGGTTCGATGCTTGAGCTTGTTCTGGGTACTTTTTAGCAGATGAAATCATAACGTAATAAAATATTGAAGGTACTCTTTAAGAACCTTGTCTCTATAAACTTTGCCAAAGTTCGGATTATTTATGTAAAAACCAGCACTTTGAGCCTTTGGATAGTATTGTTCTATTAATGTTCCTTGTTGATTGACGGTGTTTAAGTACACTACCGCCTTCTCTTTCGTGCGCAAACCACTTACAATAATGAGCTGCGTGTTCTGGTCGTAGAATATGTTTTGGATGCGAAGGTTGTCAAACTTGAAAAACTCTTTGTTGAAATCTGCAAGCGCATTACGCAACTCGTTAATATTTGAGTTTTCGGCGGGAATCGCTAGGATAAATTTATGTGGCGCATTGTCTTGGCGCTGGAAATCTACCTTATTCACTTTTAGGTCTCCCATTCCGCGATTTGGCCCTTCTTCACTTCCGCGCTCCTCGTCTTGCAGCATGCTTAAAAGCTGAGCGGCGCGAGTAGCTTCTTCTGTTCCTGAATACATTTTAACCACTTCTTGGAGCGATTCGATAGTCGCCTCCGCGTCTCCGGAAGTGCCTGTAATGTATGCTGATAGCAGGCCTGTTTTAGGTAAAAGCGCGCTGCTCGGGAAGGTTATAGTGAACGTATTGAGTAGCGCTGTCGCTGATTTAAATTGACCCGATTCATACGCGACAAATGCAGCATCATAGGCTTCTTGCTCTTCTAAAGGGATTTTAGGGCCTTTCTTTTCACCGCGCAATAAGGCCGCATAAGGGCTGTTCTCGTAGTTTGTCAAAAGAACAGATTTTGCCGCTTCACTTTTATCTTCTGCTTCTTGTTCGTTGAAAAGTAAATATTGGCCATATAGAACTTTCGGCGTCGTCTGTGCAAAAGACTCAAACTCATTCATGTAGTCTGCCCATGCCAATTCAGCTTCATTGTTGTCCTTAAGTCCGTCTTTATAAATAAACCCTAATTCACTTTTAGCAACGGCTTCTCGCTGCAAGCTGGCTTTTAAATCGTCGTCTGTTTTTAAAACACGGGCGAGGTAATAATCCACGCTATTTTCATCGCTCGGCAACAATGCCTTAGTAGAGTCACTTGTAGTGGAGTCCGTCGTCTCTGTCTGTTGCACGGCAAACCCTTGTACTGGCTTGTCCTTTGTTCGCCAGTGGTCTTCTAGTGTTCGGTTTCCCCACGTGCGTTTAAATGCCGCCACACCCTTTGCTCGAACGGTTGGGTTGTAAAAATACCATTGTCCAGAGCCTCCACCTGCCTGTGGACCCGCATCCGCTAAAAGGGCGTTTTCCGCTGCGCGCATTGCTGCAATTTCAGCGCGCCTTGCTGCCTCCTCTTCTCGAGCCTGCTTAGCCTCTATGTAGTCTTCAAATTTTTGTCGCAAAGCCTGATCGTTTAACCCGTACATCGACTGAAGACTGTCTTCAAGAGCCACAACGTTTAGCTGGGCTACCAAATCATTTAATACCGAGGTGCGCTCTTCAAGAGTATCTAACCCTGGATAATTCATTGGTAGAACGGCGATAGCGCTATCGTAATACGCTTGAGCGTTAACAAACGATTTAAAATCAAATGCAATTCCAGCCAATTTTAAATAGCTTTTCCCTTTTTGACGTGCGTTGTCTACAGATGCGGCGATACTCTTACGAAGTTTAACCTCAGCCTCAGGGTAATACTCTAGGTCCAATTCTTTCAGGGCCCATACATAATAAATCTGATCGCGATACGTGATGTTTTTATCGTCCCTAAGCATCTTATTCAATGCCTTCTCAATGATGCTAATGTCTTCCATAAAAACATCGAAATTCTCTGCTCGCTTGATTTGCGCAGAAAAAGTGATGTCATAATCGTCAGGGTGAAGTTTCAGCACGTCTTCATAGGCTAATGCGCTCTCATAGCCTTTACCTAGCTTTGCTAAAAGCTGCGCGTTGAGATACGTCAGCCGTACCTTTTCAGACTTTACACTAGCACTCTGTGCTGCTGCTGCAACCCAGCCCTGGGCCTCTGCCCACTGTTCTTGTGAAAAATGGAAATAGGCCATTGTCTTTTGCGCCTGGTGTAATTCAGCTTTAGGAAGATTTTTCGTGTAGAGTTCGTCCAACTGCTGTTCGGCCTGAAAGAAGTTTTCCATCCGAATATGCGTCTGTGCTGCCAAAAGCTTTGCCCAAAAAACCTCATCTTCTGCCAGCTCGATACGACCGAAATTATCTTCTATATACGATGTTGCCTCAAGGGTTTGTATCAACTCATGCTTATAAAATCGACTTCGCGCAATTAATAGATATGCTTTAAAAACGTAGTCGTTCTTCTGTTTACCGGCAAAGACCATGCTGTGCTTCTTCACCACTTTCGCGCTCTTCTCAATGGCGCGGTCCATTTTCGCAAATAACCCGGGCGCTTGGTCTGCATCTGGCCAAAAGTAAATGGGTAAGAATTGTTCAAAATCCCACTCTTCGCCGTTTTGAAACTGTTCTACAGCCTCGTCAAAAGCCTCCTCACCATTAAAGTATGCATTGTAATGTGCGGTTACTTAGTGGTACTTTCTGTTCACCCAACGGTCCTTAGTCGTAGAACAAGAGGCCAATAAAAGTGCAGCCGCGAATGCAAAAAGTCGTTTGGTATAAAACATATTTCTAATAACGCCCTAAAATTATTTTATTTCACGCCCCGAGAGAAATTCAGAGCACGATATTTGTCTTTAATCATGGCAACAGAAAAAACGAAACAAAAACGCGTAGAGCGGTGGCGTAATAAATTTCGCTTAGTCATTCTGAATGACGATACCTTCGAGGAGCTCTTAACCCTTCGCCTTAGCCCACTGAACGTTTTTACGTTCAGTGTTTTCGCTATTGTTTTTACTATTACAATCACTTCTATCGTCATTGCTTTTACGCCATTAAAAGAATTGGTTCCTGGTTATGCTTCTTCTAAAATTCGTCGTCAAGCCATAGAACTAAGCTTAAAAACAGACAGTTTGGAAGGCGTTTTGCGCCAAAATGAGCGTTATGTGAGCGGAATTCAGCGAATTTTGCAAGGAGAAGTAATAGATTCCGTTGTTCAGGATGTCGCGTCTGAAGATACCACTGCTAATACCGCTGTTTTGCTCTCAAGCCCTAGTCCAACGGATAGTGCGTTTAGAGAATGGGTAGAAGATGAAACCGCCTTTAGCTTAGAGCAAAACGCTGCAGAATTGGACATTCCACAACTATTAGCGCCTGTAGAAGGTGTAGTAACGTCTTCTTTTGACCGCACAACGGGCCATTTTGCAGTAGATGTCGCTTCCACAAAGAACGCGCCGATCAAGTCTTGTTATGAGGGCATCGTGGTTTTTGCGGACTGGACCAGCGAAAATGGGCACATTATTATAATCCAACACGAAAACAACCTTGTAAGCGCCTACAAACACAACAGTGCGTTACTTAAAGAGGTCGGCGAATACGTTCGAAGCGGTGAGGCCATTGCAATTATTGGCAACAGCGGTGAAAACTCAACAGGTCCTCATCTTCATTTCGAGCTCTGGTACGACGGCAGCGCTATAAACCCAGAGGACTATATAAAGCTTTAAATCGACTGTTCGTATCCAGCATCTACTGGCAGGCCTTTCTTTTTACTTTCAATCACCGCCAATGCATCGCAACGTTCGTTTTGCGGATGGTTGTTGTGGCCCTTTACCCACTGAAAAGCGGGGTTATATTTTTTAAGCAGCGGTAGTATTTGACGCCATAAGTCTGGGTTTTTTTTGTCTTTGAAGCCTTTTTTTACCCAGGAAAATAGCCAACCCTTGTTGATGGCATCCACAACATACTTGCTGTCGCTTACTACCACGACTTCGACTTTGTCGCTTTTTAGCTCACGAAGACCTTGAATAACCGCGAGCAATTCCATTCGGTTGTTCGTGGTAAGCCGGAAGCCTCCACTCAGTTCCTTTTGATGACCGGCACTGCTCTCTAAAACCACTCCATAACCTCCTGGTCCTGGGTTGCCGCTCGCTGCTCCGTCAGTGTATATCGTTACTCTCAATTGCTTAGTGCCATTTGTTCGATCCACCCTTCAACGGTAGGACCATAATATTCCAGCTCCAGCTTTCGAACGCTTGCCTCAATGGTTTCTGGTGAAGACCCTGGTTCAATTTCTACACCATATTGCGCAATTATCGCGCCTTCATCATAGGATTCGTTCACAAGATGTATCGTGATGCCCGTTTCATTCACTCCTGATTCGCTTACCGCTTTGTGGACGTGTTTACCGTACATACCCTTCCCGCCAAAGTTCGGTAACAAAGCAGGGTGGATGTTCAACATTCGACCACTAAAGGCTAGTGTCCATTCCTTGGGTATCATTTGCAAATAACC
>JAQWJX010000173.1:0-3257 GCA_029248145.1 Schleiferiaceae bacterium
CTCCATCTTCCAAAGATACGATTTGCCCTATCTTTAGATTCATGAATCACGAGTCCATCCGCGAATTTGCGCTTTCCCTACCCTTAGCTACTGAACATCTTCCCTTCGATGAATATACTCTAGTATTCAAGGTTCACGGAAAGATGTTTGTCACGCTCAGCTTAAATGCGCAGCCTCCCCGCATGAATGTGAAAAATGATCCAGAAGTGAATATCGCACTACGTGAACGCTATGATTGGATTATTCCAGGATACCACTCGAACAAGAAGCACTGGAATACAGTTATTGCAGATAATTATGCTGACTGGACACTCATTCAAGAGCTTATTAAAACCAGTTATGAATTGGTATGGCAAAAGCTGCCAAAGAACGTTAGAGAAGGCAGCCTTTAGTGTATTTTAGCACCCATGAAAAACATTCGTAATTTCTGTATCATCGCGCACATTGACCACGGTAAGTCAACGTTAGCAGACCGCCTATTAGACGCCACTTCATCTGTTACTGATCGTCAAAAGCAAGACCAGCTTTTAGATGATATGGATTTAGAACGCGAACGTGGGATTACCATAAAATCGCACGCGGTTCAGATGTACTATGAAATAAACGGTGAAAAGTACACGATCAACCTCATCGATACCCCGGGACATGTTGATTTCTCGTATGAAGTTTCGAGATCAATAGCGGCATGCGAAGGAGCGCTACTTATAGTGGACGCCGCACAAGGTATACAGGCACAGACCATATCCAATCTTTACCTCGCTTTAGAGCACGATTTAGAAATCATTCCTATTCTAAATAAAATTGATCTACCTAGCGCTAATCCAGAAGAAATAGGTGATCAGATCATCGACCTCATCGGCTGTAAGCGAGAAGATATATTATTGGCCTCAGCAAAGACGGGTAAAGGTGTTCCAGAAATCCTTGATGCCATTATCGAGCGAGTACCGGCCCCTGTTGGCGATCCAGACGGACCGTTACAAGCACTCATATTTGACAGTCACTACAACCCATTCCGTGGAATTGAAGCCATGTTCAAAGTGGTCAATGGTTCCATTAAAAAAGGGGAACGCGTTAAATTCATGTCAACAGGCAAGCAGTATGATGCGGACGAAATTGGAGTGAATTTGATCAAGCAGTTCCCTACCAAAGAAATCAAAACTGGCGATGTTGGTTATATCATATCTGGTATTAAAGAAGCGAAAGAAGTAAAGGTAGGTGATACCATAACTTCCGTTGAGCATTCTGCTGATAAGGGCATTGAAGGATTCGAAGAAGTAAAACCTATGGTATTCGCGGGTATTTATCCAGTGGAAACCGAAGAATTTGAAGAGCTTCGTTCGTCGCTAGAAAAACTTCAGCTGAACGATGCTTCCTTGACATTTGAAGCCGAAACCTCCGCCGCATTAGGCTTCGGATTCCGTTGTGGCTTCCTAGGAATGCTCCATATGGAGATTATTCAGGAACGACTCGAACGCGAGTTCGATATGACGGTCATCACAACCGTTCCTAACGTAAGCTATAAGTCGTACTTAAAGAGCGACCCTGAGCGCACCGTATGGGTGCAAAACCCTACTGACTTCCCTGACCCCACGCAAATGGAGCGCATGGAAGAACCTTTTATACGCGCGCAAATCATTACAAGCGCGGACTTTGTAGGGCCGGTAATGAATCTGTGTATAGGCAAGCGTGGCATATTGACGAATCAAACGTATTTGACGAGCGACCGTGTTGAGCTAAGCTTTGACATGCCATTGGCTGAAATCGTTTTTGACTTCTACGACAGATTAAAGACCATCTCAAAAGGCTATGCCTCATTCGACTACCATCCGATCGGCTATAGAGAAAGTCATTTAGTTAAGGTCGATGTGATGCTCAACGGGGATCCTATTGATGCTTTAAGTGCGCTAATACACAAAGACAACGCTTACGACATCGGTAAAAAGATGTGCCTTAAACTCAAAGAGCTTATCCCGCGTCAGCAGTTTATGATTGCCATTCAAGCGGGAATCGGCAATAAAATCATTGCCCGTGAAACATTGAGCGCCTTGCGTAAAGACGTTACTGCAAAGTGTTATGGTGGTGATATTTCGCGTAAACGCAAACTGCTTGAAAAGCAAAAAGCTGGAAAGAAACGTATGCGTCAACTAGGCAATGTAGAGATTCCGCAAAGCGCCTTCCTAGCGGTTCTTAAACTGAACGACTAAACTCCAACGGACTGGTATGATTGAGCCTGTCATATTGAATTTCGATGGTGCTGTACTCTGCGGAGCTTCAGAAGCCATGTCGCTTCAAACATTTACTCCGTGGACCCTATGGCCCCAAATTATGCCGCGTTTAGCTCAAATACGCAATAGAACGAGCCAAGATCTCATTTCTTTAAGAAACTTCAATGGTATTCCCGTGTTCGGCCCTCAAGCCAATCCTGACTTTACGTATTGGGGTGGTGTGGAAGTACTGGAGGCGAATAAAGGTTTTGAGCACTTGGAAATTCCCGCTGGCACCTATGCCGTATTTCACTATAAAGGTCTTTCCAGTGACTCTACTATATGGCGCTCTATCTATAGTCAATGGTTGCCAAATAGCGAATGGGAGCTTGACGAAAGACCGCACTTTGAACGTCTAGGGTCAAAATATAAGAATGACGACCCTACTTCAGAAGAAGATATTTACATCCCTATTCGTCCCAAGAAATAAAAAAACCCCATCCATTACTGGACAGGGTTCCTATCTTATACAACCTTTAGAAGGTTAGAATTAGTTATTTATTGTTGCTTAACGAAGCGAACAAATAATCGCGATTCATGCGCGCAATGTTCTCTAAAGAAATGCCTTTAGGACACTCTACTTCACATGCACCGGTAGTCGTACAATTACCAAAACCTTCCAAATCCATTTGGTGTACCATGTTCAACACACGCTCTTTGGCTTCTGGTTGGCCTTGAGGCAATAGAGAGAACTGACTGATTTTCGCAGAGGCGAAAAGCATGGCAGAAGAATTCTTACATGTGGCAACACAAGCACCACAACCGATACAAGTCGCTGCATCAAAAGCTTTATCTGCGTTCTCCTTCGGCACTGGAATGGCATTCGCATCAATGGTGTTTCCGGAAGTATTTACACTAATGTAACCACCTGCACGTTGAATGCGGTCAAAAGCTGAACGGTCCACCATCAAATCCTTGATAATAGGGAATGCTTTCGCACGGAATGGCTCGATATAGATCGTGTCACCACTTTTGAATTCGCGCATGTGCAAC
>JAQWJX010000179.1:0-11021 GCA_029248145.1 Schleiferiaceae bacterium
CATTGGTATTTTCGTTGGAACCATTGGTTTCTTCTTTGTCTTGTTCCTTTTGTACGCTAGAACATTCCCTGTCATCGCACAGGCAGAATTGAAAACGATTCTAAAATCATCTGGCGAAAACTTTAAAAAACACCACGACGAACATGGGGCACACTAAACATAATCCAATAGTACGCGCACTATTTAACGATGATGATACCGTTCTAGATGCGGTTAAAGATCTTCGTGCGAACGGTTTTAGCGTGAACGAAGTATATTCTCCTTTTCCGATTCACGGTTTGGATGAAGCCATGGGATTGAAAAGAACGCGTTTGAGTACTGCGGCATTTTTCTACGGCTTAGTAGGCTTGTTCTTTGCTTCGTGGCTGACCTATTACACCATGATCGTAGACTGGCCACAAAATATCGGTGGTAAGCCGAATGCATACTGGTTTGTCAACATGCCTTCGTTTGTACCAATCATGTTCGAATTAACGGTATTCTTTGCTGCACACTTAATGTGTTGGTCCTATTTCGCTGTGAACGGATTATATCCGGGCGCCAAAGCACAAAATCCTGATCCTCGAACCACTGACGACCATTTCTTAATGGAAGTAGAATTGGAAGGTGATGAGGCTGCCTTAACTGCAAAACTGCAGGAATTGGGTGCATTGGAAATTTCAAAATTAGAAGACTAATCATGAAGCGTTTATCTACACTACTAATCTTGGTCTCAGCTGCTTTTTTAGCGAGCTGTAATGCTGATAAGACGACCCCTGGATACACCTACATGGATGACATGTACACCAGCCCTTCATTAGAGACTTACGAGCCTGCGTATCAGTTCGCAAACGGTTTGAGTGCTCAGTTGCCGGTAGAAGGTACTGTTCCGCGTGGCTACCATCCGTACGAATTTGCGAACAGCAATGAAGGATACGAAGCTGCCCGTACCACATTGTCAATTCCTGCGGAATTTAATACAGATGCTACCCTGAAAGATGGAAAAGAATTGTACAACATTTTCTGTGTTCACTGTCATGGTGAAAAAGGAGATGGGAACGGTCCTTTAGTTATGCAAGAAAAAATCTTAGGGGTGCCTTCGTACGCTGCTTCGAGATTACCGGATATCACCACAGGTTCAATGTACCATGTTATCATGCACGGTAAAGGAATCATGGGATCACATGCATCCCAATTGACGTATGACGAACGTTGGAAGATTATTCGTTACGTCGTGAAACTTAGAGAAGATCAAGAATAAAACCGCTGAAGAGAATGTTTGAGTTTAGTTCAAAAACAAAACAGTTGGCAATCGCACTTACAGTAGTAGGTGCTATCCTATGGATCGTTGGATTTGCCATGAATGGATCTTCTTCTCACGAAGCGGATCACGGACACGATGCACATGCGACCGAGCAGCACGTTGAGGCGACTCACGATACGCACGCTGATCACGATACACACGCTGAAGCAGATCATGATGCTCATGGTGAAGAGGCGCACGAAGCGCATGTGGATGCTTCGCACGATGATTACCCAGGTGAGGCGCATGCCGCTATGATTGAGTCTGCCATGACTCACGATGCACATGCTGAACACGAGGCCCACCAGATTGCAAACCGTCCTTGGAGTGCACTCTATGTGGCAGCAATCTTCTTCCTTGGTTTAGGTTTGGGTCAGTTATTCTTTTTAGGTATTCAATATGTAGCCCAAGCGGGTTGGTCTGCTGGTTTGTTACGTGTAATGGAAGCGCAGGCATTTGCTATAGTCATCCCGTTGTTCTTCATTTTGATCATTTCCTTTTTAGGCTTTGGACATGTACATCACATGTTCCACTGGATGGTAGAAGGTATTGATGTCGTAGGGCATCCAAATTATGACCCTATTATTGCCGAAAAGACAGGCTTCTTAAGCCCTCTATTCTTTAGTATCCGAGCTATAATTTACATGGTAGGTTGGATTTGGGCTGCGAAGATGCTCCGTAAAAATTCATTATTGTCAGATACTGGTGATGGTGTAGCGATGTGGAAGAAAAATAGAGGAGTAGCAGCTGCATTTACCGTATTCTATGCAGTGACTTCTTCGACTTCATCATGGGATTTCATCATGAGTATTGATACGCACTGGTTCTCAACACTATTTGGCTGGTACACCTTCGCAGGTATGTTTGTCAGCTCTTTCGCAGCATTAATCCTTATCACGCTTTACTTAAAAGGTAAGGGTCATATGGAATGGGTGAATGAGAATCACCTTCACGATTTGGGTAAATTCATGTTTGCCTTCTCTGTTTTCTGGACTTATTTATGGTTCTCTCAATTCATGTTGATCTGGTATGCAGATATTCCAGAAGAGGTAACGTACTACATGCAAAGATTTGATCAGTATAAAGTACCATTCTTCGTGATGTTGGTATTGAACTTCCTCTTACCAGTTTTGGCGGTGCTAAGCCGTCCAGCCAAGCGTGTACCTGGTACCGTGATAATGGCTGCATTCTTTGTGCTTGTTGGCCACTATATGGACCATTATGTTATGATAATGCCGGGAACCGTGGGAGATCATTATGGATTTGGCTTATTAGAATTAGGCGCTATTCTATTCTTCGCAGGTATGTTTATTTATGTGGTTTTAAGCAGTCTAGCGAAAGCTCCTTTGTTACATAAGAATCACCCAATGATTACGGAGTCAAAGTACTTCCAACAATAATTCGAAAAAGAGACTTAGATAATGAATACAGTTTCAATCATCGTATTAATCGTCCTCGCTATCCTGACTGTTGTTCAGGTAATGCGAATCTCTGAGATTTCTTCTTCCATTCAAGGTGGAAAGGATAATCAGGTGAGCGAAAAAGACAATGACACACAGGGTAAGATACTTCTTCTCGTAGGGATGGGTTTCGTTATCAGTGTATTAGTCATGTATTGGGCTTGGGGCTACCACAGCTTACCAGCGCCTTCATCGGAGCACGGTAGCGAAATAGATAGCCTATGGAATCTCAGTATGTTGATCATCAACGTGGTGTTCTTCATAGTACAGCCCATTCTATTCTACTTTGGCTACAAGTACAGAGGAAAGAAGGGAACAAAAGCGGTGTACTACGAGCATAATAATAAGCTCGAGTTGTTTTGGACGATGGTTCCTGCGCTCGCATTAGCTGTTTTAATCATTTGGGGTCTGAACGTTTGGAGCGGCTTAATGATGCCAGAAAACGAAGAGGAACCTATCGTAATCGAGCTCTATGCGCAACAGTTTAACTGGACCGCTCGATACAGTGGTGGCGATAACCAATTGGGTTATGCTACAGTTCATGAGATCGGCGGAGCAAATATTGTAGGGGTTGATATGGAAGATATTTACTCTTCTGATGATATCGTTACAAAGTCGTTGCACCTTCCTGTGGGTAAGCCTATCAAATTTGAATTCCGTTCTCAGGATGTCATTCATTCGGCTTACTTCCCACACTTCCGAGCACAGATGAATTGTGTGCCCGGTTCAAAGACCTATTTTCAGTTTACGCCTACCGTCACAACCGCCGAAATTCGTCAGAACAAAGACGTAAAAAATCATGTTGAAGAGGTCAATGGCATTCGTGCTGCAAAGGGTGAAGACCTTTGGGAGTTCGACTATGTTTTGTTATGTAACAAAATCTGTGGAGCCGCGCACTACAACATGCAGATGGAAATCATCGTTGAAACCGAAGAGGAATACAACGCATGGTTAAAAGAACAAAAAACGGTCGCTGAGACTTTGTAATTAAGACGTAATTAAGAAAGCTATGTCAACTACTTCGACGAAAAACGAGCATTTTCAGGATCATTTGATGGAACACCATCACAAAGAGAACTTCTTTACGAAGTATATCTTTACTATGGATCACAAAATGATAGGTAAGCAATTTTTGATTACCGGTATGATCATGGGTATAGTGGGTGTGATGATGTCAATGCTCTTTCGTTTAGAGCTTGCATATCCGGAACAAAGTTTCCCAATTCTTGAATTCTTTTTAGGAAAGTGGGCACCGGATGGAGTTATGGACCCTAATATGTATCTGGCTCTTGTAACTATACACGGAACCATCATGGTCTTCTTCGTATTGACTGCGGGTCTTTCAGGTACTTTTTCGAATCTACTGATCCCATTGCAGATTGGCGCGCGTGATATGGCATCTGGTTTTATGAATGCATTATCATACTGGTTCTTTTTCTTGAGTTCTGTAGTAATGATTGCATCATTATTTGTTGAGTCAGGTCCTGCATCAGGTGGCTGGACGGTATATCCACCACTTTCAGCGTTACCACAGGCAATGCCAGGTTCAGGAACAGGTATGACGCTTTGGCTTATCTCAATGACTCTATTTATTGTAGGTTCACTACTAGGTTCATTGAACTACATAGTTACCGTAGTTAACATGCGAACCAAAGGAATGAGCATGACGCGTCTTCCGTTGACTATTTGGGCATTTTTTGTAACTGCAATTCTTGGAGTCCTTTCATTCCCTGTTTTGTTAAGCGCTGCATTGCTGCTCATGTTCGATCGTCTGTTAGGTACGTCGTTCTACCTAAGCGATATTTTTATAGGTGGTGAAGTTTTGAGCTACAGCGGTGGATCGCCTGTATTGTACCAGCACTTGTTCTGGTTCTTAGGTCACCCCGAAGTATACATCATTTTATTGCCTGCTTTAGGTATTTCTTCTGAAGTGATTGCGACCAATTCGCGCAAGCCAATCTTTGGCTACCGCGCGATGGTAGGTTCGATACTTGCCATTGCATTCCTAAGTTTTATCGTTTGGGGTCATCACATGTTCGTCACAGGAATGAACCCATTCTTAGGTTCGGTCTTTACATTTACGACCTTATTGATTGCCATTCCGTCAGCTGTAAAAGCGTTCAATTACATAACAACCTTGTGGAAAGGAAACATTCAGTACACACCTGCGATGTTGTTCTCTATAGGTTTAGTAAGTACGTTCGTTACCGGTGGTTTGACGGGTGTTATTCTCGGTGATTCAGCTTTGGACATTAACGTTCACGATACTTATTTTGTAGTAGCTCACTTCCACATCGTTATGGGACTTAGTGCTATTTTCGGAATGTTTGCAGGTGTCTACCACTGGTTCCCTAAGATGTACGGACGTATGATGAATAAATCTATGGGCTATGCGCACTTCTGGTTGACTTTTATTACTGCCTATGGTGTGTTTTTCCCAATGCACTTCTTAGGGATGGCCGGTTTGCCGCGTCGTTACTACAGCAATACTGCATTCCCAATGTTCGATAACTTAGCGGATATCAATGTATTGATTACTTATTTCGCAATAATTGGAGGTGCCGCCCAGTTGATCTTTATCTTCAACTTCTTCTACAGTATTTGGAGAGGTCCTAAAGCATCGCAAAATCCATGGAGAGCAAACTCACTTGAGTGGACGACTCCTGTAGAGCACCTACACGGTAACTGGCCAGGAGATGTTCCTGTAGTACACCGTTGGGCCTACGATTACTCTAAGCCTGGTTACGATGAGGATTTCGTGCCTCAGAATGTGCCATTGGCAGAAGGTGAGGAGAGCGGGCATTAGATCCGAAACACTTTTTTAAAAATTCAAATCCCCTTGCCTTTAGGTAAGGGGATTTTTTGTGG
Organism: Schleiferiaceae bacterium; assembly: GCA_029248145.1. Taxonomy (GTDB): domain Bacteria; phylum Bacteroidota; class Bacteroidia; order Flavobacteriales; family Schleiferiaceae; genus UBA10364. The sequence goes on from JAQWJX010000179.1 coordinate 5,611, forward strand.
TATTTTGTACCACCTATGAACGAGCATCTCGACCCCACGGGGGAAAATTTTTCAAATACGGAGCGTGAAATAGAACGTAAGCTTCGTCCGCTGTCCTTTGATGATTTCACGGGGCAGGCACCTGTATTGGAAAATCTTAAAATCTTTGTGGAGGCCGCTAAGATGCGTGATGAGGCGATGGATCATGTTTTACTTCATGGACCTCCGGGATTAGGAAAAACTACCCTCAGTCATATTCTAGCGAATGAGCTAGGAGTGGGAATAAAAATCACTTCCGGTCCTGTTTTAGATAAGCCGTCAGATTTAGCGGGTCTTCTAACGAACCTTCAAGAAAACGATGTCTTATTTATTGATGAAATTCACCGTTTATCGCCTGTAATAGAGGAATACCTCTACAGTGCCATGGAGGATTTTAAGATAGATATTATGATTGACTCCGGACCAAGTGCTCGGAGCGTTCAAATTGCGTTGAACCCATTTACTCTTGTCGGAGCAACCACACGTTCAGGATTACTCACGGCGCCGCTTAGAGCACGTTTCGGTATTAACGCTCGTTTGGAGTACTACGATGTTGAACTACTCAGTACCATTGTCGATCGCAGTGCTGAGATATTAAATGTACAGACCGAATATGAGGCAGCAATACGCATTGCGAGCCGCTCAAGAGGAACTCCGCGTATTGCAAATGCGCTATTGCGTCGCGTTCGTGATTTTGCTATGGTCAAAGGAAATGGATCCATAGATGTTGCCATTGCAGAATACGGTTTAAATGCATTGAACGTGGACAGCCGAGGCTTAGATGAAATGGATAATAAAATCATTTCCGTTCTCATTGATAATTTCGCTGGCGGGCCAGTAGGACTTAGTACATTAAGTACTGCTATCGGTGAGCAAGCGGAAACTATTGAGGAAGTTTACGAGCCCTATTTGATTAAGGAAGGTTTTATTCTTCGTACGCCTAGAGGTCGTATGGTAACAGAAAAGGCCTATCAACATTTGGGAAAGGCGCGTAAAGATTCAGGCACAACTGGTTCATTGTTTTAATGACACCCGAGGCGGCTTCAAGCATTATAAAACGACTTGCAAAAGAGCAGGGTTTTTTCGCCTGTGGTATAGCCAAAGCAGAATTTCTTGAGGAAGAAGCCACAGGATTAGAGCGTTGGTTGAAAGCAGGATATCACGGTGACATGTCATGGATGGAAAATCACTTTGATGCGCGTTTAGATCCCCGAAAGCTGATGCCGGGTGCAAAATCCGTCGTTAGTGTTCTACTGAATTATTACCCAGAACAAGAGCAGGAGGCTGGAACTCCAAAGATTTCAAAGTATGCTTACGGTCGCGATTACCATAAGGTAATTCGTGGTAAGCTCAAGCGTATGCTGGAAGGCGTACGTGCAGAAATTGGTGAAGTCGAAGGCAGAGGATTCGTCGATAGTGCCCCAGTAATGGACCGTGCTTGGGCTCGTAGAAGTGGCTTAGGCTGGATCGGAAAGCATAGTTTACTATTGAGTAAGAAGGAGGGAAGTTTCTTTTTTATTGGAGAGCTCATACTTGATTTAGAATTGGCCCCTGATGGACCTAGTACGGATCATTGCGGGACTTGTACTGCGTGCATAGACGCTTGTCCTACACAAGCTATTGTTGCACCTACAGTTGTCGATAGTAATAAATGCATCAGTTACCTCACCATCGAGTATAAGAAGACCTTGCCGAATACGTATCAAGATAAGATGGAGGAGTGGGTGTACGGTTGCGATGTTTGTCAAGATGTATGTCCATGGAATCGGTTCTCGAAACCTACTACTGAACCGGATTTCCAAATAAGGGACGCCGTAGCGACTAAAGGTTGGGAGGAATGGGAAGAGGTCACCCATGAACTTTGGGATGAAATCATGAAAGGTTCGGCCATCCGTAGAACGGGCTACGAAGGGTTTAAACGCAATCTTAAATTTGCTAAGAAATCCTAGTTTACGGGAACTTCAATAACTTGAAGGATGCGGTAATTGGTCGGGTTGTAGACGTAGACTACAGCTGCAGCATTCGCCTTAATCCAACTGGTGTTCCAGGTTCCTACGAAACTCTTAGAGAGCTCATCCCCTGGAACCATTGGGGAAGTGCCAAAACTCGTGCCCCAAGTATCTGTTACGAAATCTCGAAGAACGTTCATGTGCACGTAGCTGCTGTCTCTCGTGTCATCGGGCATAAGCTGTGGGCTAACGATAGCACTCTCTTTAATTAATACGACAATAGACAGATCATGCAGTAGCGGAGTTTGTGGGAACCCTTCGGCATCGATCTCTAAAACCGTATCATTGACGACAGTTGCAGATGCTTCTAATGCGATGTGCAAGGTCGAGTCAATTGCTTCGGAACTCAACGTAGGCCAGTTGGTGTATGCGGACCAGTGTCCATTCCCAGATGCGGTCCAGTTCTCACGATTCACCATACCTACAGGAAGAAAGTTGGTTCCAAAAAAATTCTGGATGGTCTTTCCTTCGGGTGTAGTAAAGTCAGTAGGATAATCTGTATTCGTGTTGGTGAAGTTTCCGGGTCCCGCGTGTATTGCAAGTCCAATAATTCTCGATCCGTAGGCATCTACTAACGCTTCAATAGCTTTTGAGGCTTTGGGACAATTCTTACAACGGTGGCCTGTAAAATCTTCGATGAGGACATTACGTTTCTGCTGCGTACTGGTCGTATCCTGAATGTTTCCTTTGAACGGCTGGTCAATAACATCGCAAGAAGGTGTCATGACGAGCATAGTGAAAATACCGAGTAAAAGTAGGAGTTGCTTCATGTCTTAGAAACTTGTGGTTAAGGAGAAACTCACACCATTAGAGGGTGGAACGACTCGACATACCCCTCCGACACAAAAGATACCACGCTGTTGGCGTCCGTAGGAAAGTTGGAATCTGCTAGTACCTTGCGTATAGACGACACTCGCTAGCGGATAATGGAGCTGTTGATCGGGGTCGGGATTGCCATAGTTGTAGATGTCCTGGACACTGAAGAACCAGTGCGGCGCGATGCTGTATTCCACTAGCGCCATCGCCATACTGCCTCGATCGTCTTGCGTGGAGAGTAACTGGAATTCATTTCGCAGATAGTGTTTCGATTTCACCTTAAATAAGGTCTCTAAAACGATCACATCTGCATTCATAGTCTTGATGTTTTCTGGGTTTGAAAGCATGGGTTCGTCGCTCAATCCATCCTCAAGAACACTGCGGTTGTAGTGCAAGTTTAAATAGGTGAGGTTGTACTTGAAAGATCTATTGACTTTCTTACTGATTTTAAAGTTCAGGTCGTGAAAATAGGGAATGGTCCCACGCTCCATGGGATCACTGTAATACCCTTGTAACGTTCGAAGAGTGTCATTAGAAGACGCCACGTAGTCTTTATCAATACTTTGTACAGCGCTGTAATTAATACTTACAAGCGTCCCATATTTCCCGCCGAGTTTAGATTTGCGTTTAAATCTGTAATTGGCTTCTAATTGAATGCCTTCTTCGCCATTAATCTGCGTCGCATACTGGTACAATGCCGGTAAAGCATAGGTATGAACCTCGGTTGTCGGGCTCAGATAGTTTACCAACATATCGATGGTACTTCCATTGCGGTCGCTTCTAAAACTCATGTTATCTATGCGCTTCACACCTGCAATCACCCCTAGTCCATTTTTACTGTAACTGAGATTGGCTATAAAACCGTTTCCGTCTTTATAGATGTAGCCATTGTCGGCACTAGGATCATTCGCTTTATAGGCGAATTCGGTATTTAAAACCCACGGACCTTTCATCAATTGGGAACGAACGCCTGCCGCAGCCACATTTTCGGGCAGTACTAAAAACGGATCGTTAGCACGTTGGTATTTACTCATGTAGCTGGCCCCGATTGTCCAACGTAGACCAAGCGAGTCGAGCGCATGCCAACGTTCGCTTAAATTGATTTCGGCATCGACACCTCTTAGAATACCGGGACTTTTTTCAAAATAGAAACGTTGCCGTCCCAGCACCCCTTTAAAGTAAACACCTTTCGCTAGATTCGCTTTGACGCGCACCCCGTCCATTGCATTATCATAGCCTAATCCTCGCTCCTCGTAGGAGCGGAATACCATGCCAGATCCGAACTGCTCATAAAAGCTACCGACGGTTACATCGAGATTGTCTTGTTTGAACTGTAAGTAGCGATAAGTAATGCCCTCGCCGCGGTAGCCTTCTGGGAAGCCGAGCATCACATTCTGATAATTTTCATAGCGCAATCCTCCTGAAAAATCGCCGTCTGTGTAGACGAAATTTGCATATCCCTGCCCCAGAAAACGTTCATCTGGGTAGAATTCTCCAGTAGGATCAATCCCTTCATCGCGCAGGTACAATTGGCCGTCTAACTGAAAATTTCCATGCAATTGGCCGCCGTAAGAATCTTGTGCTATGGCTGCACTAGGCAAGAGTAGAAACGCAAGTAAGCGTAAGGCTAATCGGTTCATTGGTATCAATGCTCGACCGATTCACCGCGAGCCACTTTTGCAACGACTTCGGCTAGATTTTCTTCATCGCCAGGCGAATACCCGCTATGCTTCCAAACGACTTCACCATCCGCATTCAATACTAAGGTGAAAGGCACATTAACGATACCGAGATTTCGCTTTAAATCTTGGTTCTCGTCTAAGAGGACGGTGTATTCCCACCCTTGACCTTGCACCATAGGAGCCACACGTGATGAATTTCGGGTATCGTCAATACTCACTGCTAAAACCTTTGCTCCGTATTCTTCTTCAAGCTCTATTGCATAATCTGCAAATGCAGTTAATTCTTTTATACAAGGCTTACACCACGTTGCCCAGAAACCGATGACTGTTGGCCCTTCAGTACCAATTTGATCTTTTATATCGACCAGTTTTCCATCAAGGGTTTTAAGTGTTGTGCTGGGCAATTGTTGTGCCTGCATTCCTAGTGCAAGGAGTGTGACAGCGAATGCTGTAAAAAGGTTTTTCATCTAGAGCGATTTAATCAAAAAAACGGGGGACCGAAGTCCCCCGTAAAAATAGCAATTTTTAAGTGTTAGTGTGCAACGTTCAAACGTAAGGTCTTGCTTACGCCATTCACATTTACATTCACAAAGTATAAACCTGCACTCAAGGCGCTAGTTTCTAAGTTGATTTTCTGCGTACCGGCATCTAATGTTTGAGAATCTGTAAATACGGTTTGACCCATTACATTTACAACATTGATAGCCACATCACTACGATCCATCAAGTCAATTTCTACTCCCGCAATATCATTTGCCGGGTTAGGGTAAACTGAGATATAACGCGCGAAATTATCCATTTCGTTTACACTCGAAGTAGTGTAATCTGCGTAAGCTGCTTGCAATACTTCACCAGTTGTGTTGTCTTGCAACCAAACAATGATGTC